>CAMOJK010000036.1 GCA_946616835.1 uncultured Lachnospiraceae bacterium | reverse complement strand
CCTACACCCTTAGCAGGGGCGCCTCTTCGGCCTCTTGAGTACTTCTCCGAATAAATAACAATTTATTAAATTACGCACCCAAAATCAGGTGCGTAATTAATTATACGGGCATTAAAATTCTATGTCAAGATAAATTTTAAAACTCAATTATTTCCGGTGCAGCAGTAAACGAACTGAACACTGCCTTAGCATTTTTCAAATAGAAGACTTCCGTATTTCCATCATCCTCCGAATACATATTCCTAAGCTCCGGATATGAGTCCAACATAGCCTTACGTGCTTCCCGTCTATCATCCTCCACCAGTTCGGCACTTACTCTGAGCCACTTTCCCTCTTTGAACGCGCACAACTCTGCTTTGGGATTTGCATGAATCTGCTTTGATACATCCTTTGACTTACCTGTCTGGATATAGAGCCTCCCATCGAATATAACCGCCGTTCCGAAAGGTCTTACTCTCGGCTGGTCGCCTTCAACTGTTGCCAGATAATATACACCTGCATCTTTTAAAAACTCCAATACTTTTTCCATTAAATCTCGCTCCTTTCAACCAAAATAATTTTCTCTGCACTTATATATAAGTAAGTTCCGACAATGCCGGATATCCACTTATGTTATTTTAGCACAATTATACAGTGTATATAATGAATCACATAAAGATTACACAATACAGTCCTGACCCGCAGACTCACTCTGCCGACGGCAGATCCGCAGCATTGCCTGCATCAGGAGACGGAACCTCCGCAGGCTCAGTCGGTACGGTGGCATCATCGGTAACAGTCGTATCTGAAGTGTCTTCCGGAATAGTCGTAACATTCGGATCAGTAACCGCCGCATCATCAGCAGGCAGCTGAACATCCGCCGGTACATCCGTAGTTTCCTCAGATGTACTTTCCGTTGCCGGTATATATGCAGTGCTGCCATAAGTCACCGGTGAAAGGGATGAGGGCGCATCCGGAAAAACATGACTGAAATAGTCCGTAGATACACATTTCTTGCAATAATTTATCTTATTTTTCACAATAGTCTGAATGGACGCAACATATCCATCCGGTATCTCCACTTCATCACTTGCAGGGGTAAACTTTCCCCCGGTGTATGTACCCAGGTCTGTTTTCCATTCATAGCCAAGATTAAACATAAGCGGTTGCGCATCCGAAAACACATCGCGCCCAACCATTAACCTCGAGTCGAAGTCCACACCGAAAAGATTAAGCAGTGTAGGAGTTATATCCGGTGAAAATGTAGGCGTATCCACAATTATGGGATCCATATCCTCAAGAGCCCCGGACCAGATTATAAGTCTGTTGTGATCTCTGAACAGATTGTTCGTTATGGGTTCACCATAAAGCTCTGTCAGCATCGGTTTCCCTGCCGGGTCACTGGCCGAATCAAGTCCGTACGGAAAATGATCCGCACATATCACTATGACCGTATCGTCAGCAATCCCCTCCTTTTCCAGTACATCTATGAGATATTCCATAGCAGCATCAAGCTCTATCTGACATGCAAGATATGCCTTCACTGTATCCGTGTAGTCCAGTTCCTTTACAGCATCCCAGTGTTTTTTTGACATTGCATTTGATCCAACAGAATAAAGACTGTGACCACTGACAGACATATAATAAATATTAAACGGCTGCTTATCAATATAAGTAGGAAGCGAACCCTCTATCATTTCCAGATCACTTTCCGGCCAGGTATGTTTCACATATTTTTCAACACCATTGCCATATCCCATATAGCCGTTTGAATACCCGAAATTAATATGTGTTACATTTCTATTATAATAAGTATAGGAATTATTGTGATACATCATCCCATAATAACCAAGCTGATTTAACTGGTATCCCATGGTCATATAGTTAAGTTTGTCCCTGGTATTCAGCATGGATGAACCGCCGGAGGTCGGGAGCATGCCCATTATCACACTGTACTCTCCGCCGGTAGTACCTGCACTTGTAGGCTGGTAAAAATCAGTGAACTGGATTCCCTTTGTAGCCATCCTGTATAGTGTCGGCGTCCGTTCTTCATCTATGGCTTCCGCAGAAAACGCCTCTGCTGTGATGATTATAAGATTCTTACCTTCAAACAATCCTGTATATTCATTTTTCATGGAAGGGGTGAGCGAAGCAACATAAAGATCAAGTCCCTGCAAATCTCCCGAAGTCGTTTCCGCAAGTGCGGCAAAATCTATATCAAGGACGTTTGGCGTATAGACAATTTCTTCCTGAACAGGTTCCGCTTCATCTGCCGAAGCGCTGTCTGTCACCTGAGCGTAATCAGCAGATACACTCGGCACAGGCGTAGCCGTGGGTATAGGGGTCGGTTCTGCCGGCACCGGAACAGGTACGGCAGGCTCTATCACAAAGCCTCCGGCGATCTCATTTTCGCTGTGCTTTCTTAAAACCGGGATTGCTTCTTCTATATCAAGTCTCGCCGCAGTATTTACTCCGAAAAGCCTTACAGCGCGGTCAAAATCATATTCATCCGTATAGGCATGGCGTGTATTGTCTTCTACATCAATGTACTTTAAATACATCCCCGCCAAAAGCATAACCACACCAACGCTGAATACCAGACCGGTAAATCCCAGCCCCCTCGCTTCATCTTTTTTTATAAATACCAGATATATGATTACAGGAAGCAGAAACAGAATTATATGCACTATGCCGCCCGGTGACAGGAGAAGTATTTTTATGTTATAAGAAAATTCTCCGACCGCATCACCTGCAGCATTGAAAATAGTCATCAGTGAATAAAACACCCTGAACTCACAGTATACAAAATAGATTAAGGCAAACAGCATACTTTGGGAGAGAAGCAATGCAACTCTGACGATTCTGTTTAGAATATTATATCTGAAAAGGGAGGACAGAAGGTATAAAAGACTTCCGCTCGCTGCTCCGGATATCACTATACCAACAATAAGCCACGGACTGACAGTGATATCGGTAGAAAAAATAAATACCAGCTCAAGATATGTTACAGCTATCGGGAAAAACAATGACCACACGGTTCACTCCGGGTAATAATGATTTTTGCACACCTTTGAAAAAACTTTCAAAACACCTTGAACATTTTATCATAATTTTTATTCGTTGTCTTTTTGGATGTTTTGAGTTAAATTTTATACATGATCATTCGATTTTCTATGAGACGAATTTGCGCAGACGCAAGGAGGATAACATGTACTACCTTATCAGGGAAACATTGGAAGAATGCAGCAAAGAAATGATACGAAACAGTGAATATCAGTATGTCGCTGTGCTTTCCCGTGAAGAATGGCTCGCAGAAAACGAATACTTCGATATGGTCATAGACCTCGACACCGATCCGGAACAGCAGGAATTATACACCACAAAAGCCGAAGCCAATTACGATTCCCTGACCGGTACATTCTGCATTCCGGAAAGGGATAACTTTCCTGCTCCTGATCTGCATTTTTCTTTCGCCCTTGATGAAAAAGGAATTGTATTTATAGACGATGACAAGATTGCCGAAAAACTAGTGAAAAAAATCCGCAATACCAGAAGATGGCGTTTTCCGGGATTAGAGAGATTCATGTACGATTTTCTGGAACAGATAATCAAGGATGATGCCAGACTTTTGGAAGATTACGAGCGCGAGCTGGACCGCATGGAGGACGATATCCTTAACGGTCATTCGGAAGACTTTTCAGGAAGAATCAGTGAAATCCGAAGCGATATCAGGGATCTGAGCATTCACTACGAACAGCTCACAGACCTTGGAGAAGTCCTTGTAGAAAATGAAAATGGATTCTTCCGAAACGAAAACCTGCGTTATTTTCATCTATTCTTAAACCGCATCGCAAGGCTTCGAGATACTGCTATTTCAGTAAGAGACTATACCATACAGCTGCGTGACCTGCAGAAATCCCAGCTGGACATCAAGCAAAACCACATCATGTCAATCCTCACGGTAGTTACTACTATCTTCATGCCCCTCACGCTCATAGTCGGATGGTACGGAATGAATTTCCGCTACATGCCGGAGCTTGAGAACCGCTACGCCTATCCCGTTCTTATCGCTGTCTGTGCCGTAATAGTCATGGGATTGCTGATCTTCTTTAAGAAAAAGAAATGGCTCTGACAGCCATCATATGATAAAATCTTAGGTGAACAGAACACATCAAAATATCTTCAGGGGGTACAAATTATAATGAAAAGTGAAGATAGTTTAGTAGAAAAAAGACTTCATAATATGAAGCGATTCTATCTCAAGGTAACGGAGCTGATCGATTCCTTACCGGAAGGCATTCCCGACAAAACCAGAAACATGCTGAAAGAGACCATCCTCGGAGACAAAGATCTCAAGGAACTCATGGACGGTGTGGATGCCCACAGACCTCCCCGTATCTTTTTGATAGGGCGCACCGGTGTAGGTAAAAGCAGCCTGATAAATGCAATCTGCGGAACTTATGTTGCAAAAGTCAGCGACACAAAAAGCTGCACCGCTACAGCAGATGTTTACCAGTGCAAAGACGGCAACAGGGTACTAATGGAAATACTTGATACCCGCGGCATTGCGGAATCCGTCGCTATCAATGCTGACCTGACTGCTGAAGACATGCTGATAAACCAGGTCAATAAATTTTCTCCCGATGTGGCCATCTTTATGCTGAATTGCACACACCGTGATGATGTAAACAGGGATGTTGCGTTCCTGAAAAAGCTTTCAAAAAGTTTTACAAAGGCAAATGATATGCGCCTGCCGATAGTCGTGGTCGTAAACAAGAGCGACGAAATGGCACCGTCAAGATTCAAGGATCCTGCAGAATATCCTCAGAGCAAAAAGGACAAGATTCAGGAACAGGTCGACTACTACAAGAGCATAATCACAGATAACGGATTGAAGGTAGACGATATCATAGCAGTTTCGTCATTGGTAGACTGGATGACAGCCGATGGAACAGAAGTTGATGTAGATGAAATAGACAAACTGCCACAGAGCGATATTGAAAATCTCCAAATGGCATTCGACGGCAGATATCAGATTGAGGAATTACTTGATATATTGGAAGGGGCCATCCAAGACTTTGAGGCACAGGCAGGACTAAGGATGGCCGCAAGATTAGGTGTTGTTGTGCGGCGAATCGCCAAGCAGCTGACCACGATTTTCTCAACAATAGCAGGAGCCGTTGCTCTTACGCCTGTCCCTGTAGCTGATGTGTATATCCTCATCATACTGCAGTCACTTTTAGTATGCCTGGTAGCATCTCTGGGAGGACTTGAGCTTTCACTAGAAAATGCCAAAGAATTTATTCTGGGGCTCGGCGGTGTCATTGGTGCCGGCTTCACTTTCCGTGTGATTGCCCAGCAGAGCTCAAAATTTGTGAACAGCCTCTGGCCCGGAGTCGGATCCGCAGTAAGCTCCAGCATCGCAGCCGCCGGAACTCATGCCATCGGACGAGCAGCCATTATGTATTATATCGACGGCAAGAGCATAGATGAGGTGAGCGAGAAATTCAAAGAGATGCGGAAAGAAAGACGAAACGAATACGACAGCGATTATGAATAAAAAACAGCCGGGTGCGAAAGCCCCCGGCTGTTTTTATTCCATAACTATCCGCACACGGATTTCTCATTTTATCTTAAATATGATCTTCTGATCGGATGACAGTCCCGGTTCACATTCTATTTCTATTGATTTTGCATCTTTTGGTACCATCCATACCCCGGTCAGTAACACCGCTCTTCCCGATTCAGCACTTCCGCTTGAATCACTTTGAGAGTACTCAATGTCACATTCTGCATTATCCGCATAGCAATCATACTCATACAAAGAATAATATTCCGTATATTTTGAATTATTCGTAAGATAAAATTCGACCTTCAAATAATTATATCCCTCCGGTTTATCCTGAAGAAGGCTACTTAATCCGGTCACCTTGTAATCCGTATCATATGATTTCATACTGTAAGTGGTATCGCCTATTGTTACACTCTCCCCTTTCTTGAGGGTCACAGGCTCTGACGGTTCCGGCTCCTCTGTTGGTTCCGGTGTTGGTGTTGCAGTTGCCACAACTGTTATTGCAGGCGTATTGACTTTGTTATCAATAACATTGATGCCATATCCCAATAACTTTAAAACCGTTATAACAATCCCGGCAATCAGATACAGACCCGCAATTATCCCGGCTGTGCTACCATAAGCTTTTTTTCCGCCCAAAAAAGCTATTATTTCATCAATTGTTTTTTTCATCCCGATCCTCCTGAATATAAAATCTCATGCAGTTATACACCAGATATCACAGATGCCAATAGTGTCTTTTACTGAATGTGTAATATGGTATAGTAAATAGTCCGATCCCACAGAAGAATAAAAGAAACAAATGCAGCAGTATGCTATGTCCCTCCTGTCGTACATACACTGTAGAACTTCCTGCATAAGGCATATTATTCTGCATTCTTCTCATCTGATCCAGCTGCTGCTGTTGCATCATAACCTGCTGGTGCTGCATTGCAAGACGCTGTTCATCACGCAGCAAGGCCTCATACTGATATATTGCCTGCTCGACAGTCTGCGCTTCCTGTGATCTCAGATGATCGCGAATAAAACATAATGCTTTGGGGTACCTATAGTTTTGAGGAATAACTACATCCCTGTGCTCATCAAGTATTCTGTTGAAATTATTCAATGTCTTAGCATGTGCAGCTATGGAATTATTTGTAGTCTCCACGCCCAGCTTTACATTATCCCAATACTTAAGAATCGCAAATGCAAACGCCGGAAATAACAGGATAGAAAACACAGAAAAAAATATAAAAAACAATATATTAGCTCTTATCAATATAAGCAGCAACAGAAAAAAAGCCGACACGGTACAGCAGATCAGATAAGTGACTATACGTCCGTATTTCTCACAGAAAGCGACCTGATCCGAAAGAGACTTTCTCTGATTCTCTAACACATTTTTCCCCTGAAGTACTCTGGGATAATCACACAACGGCGGGATCAGATCGTCAATTGCCTTTGCTTTTTCATAGGCAACTTTTTCTCTGGCGTTCATTGAACCCAGCTCACGATTAAAGCCTTCCAGTCTGCTGTCTTCCACGGTTACCGTTGAACCGCAAAATTCACAGACTACACGTGATACATTTTCATCAACATTCAACTGTGCTCCGCAATTAGGACAGGTAATACTTTTTATATTCATTTCACCCTCCGATCCAACAATGATCCTATGACCATTACAACTGTTTTTATTAGCATAAGTATACAAAAAATTGCAAAATTAAATCCCCACCAAAACGGTGGGATTTATAGGAAAGCGCAGATTATTCGGCACCGGACAACATCCGCAATCCTTCGGCCCGCAAGCACTCATCGACGCTTAACTGGTCAAAAATATGATTGTTGATCGCAACTATGATACAAGCATCACGGGAAATCTTAGGATAGAGTTCACTCATTCCATAAAGCTTCAGGGCACGGTTTGTTTCCGTCAGATTAAAACGTCCCGCCAGACAGAGTCTGATGATCAGGTCACGGTTTTTAGTGTGCTTTTCCATGGTGATGATCTTGCCTCCGTAAGATTCTGACACACCGGCAGACAGGTAAACATCTTTCAGGAACAGCCCCTTTTTCTCAACCGTATTTTTCATATGATAGTAAAATGCTTTGCTGTCATCCTTAAGCTCTGTCCGATTTTCTTCAAGATACTGCGGAATATCCTCCATTTTGATTCCGTCTAGTCTCTTAAATAAGACAGCAGTTGGAAACTCTTCCATGATACGTCACCTCCCCAAACATCTGTAACTGTTAGACTCTGCCTGTTACAAACACTTCTCTAAAATTGACACGGATAGCGTATCATTTTTTTTATATTAAAATTCCCACCGAAATGGTGGTGGAAATAGCGTTTTTTCGATAATTGACAATCCGACTCAAAGTGATAGCATATTATATAACAGTCAATCATTTATGCTGCAAAGCCTGCCGGCAGCATAGCTAAAAGAATCCTATATTTCCTAATGGCAGCAATACAGTTATGCATTATGTATGCGTTCACAAAAGCTTAAAAATTATGAAAGGCAACTAAATTATGGGGAAAAAATCCGTTAAAGAAAATAAAAATATTTATTTCCAGAGCAGAGAGGAAGCCGGTCTGACACGTGCACAGGCAAGCGAACTTATGGACTTCATATCAGAGAGCAGAATAGAAAAAATCGAAAGTGAGAAAGTAACAGTGCAGCCGGAGGATGTGGTTGCAATGGCAGCGGCATATAAAAAGCCGGCCCTTTGCAATTATTACTGTTCCCACGAATGCCGCATAGGTCAGGAATATGTCCCTGAAATAAAGCTGTCATCACTTGCAGAGATTTCCATGGGACTGTTAGCATCCATCAATTCCCTCAACATGCAGAAAGACCGCCTCGTAGAAATTGCGGAGGATGGCAAACTGACCGAAGATGAAATCCCGGATTTCCTTTCCATTCAGGAACGCCTTGAAAAACTCTCCTTAACTGTAGATTCCTTAAGGCTGTGGATGGATCATGCCATAGCAAACGGACAGTTTGACAGAAATACTATAGAAAAGATCAAGGAACTCTCTGAATCATAACAATATAGCAGCATATCCTTCCATGAAAACAAGTATCAGCAAAAAACTGCCGGAATAATAACTTCCGGCAGTATCTTGAAAATTTGCAGATTCCGTATCAGTGGGCCTGCTTTCTGGTAGGCAGATGGTCAGGCATATAACCAATAATTGATTTCTTCAGCTCTGTAGAATAGTAAAAATATATGCGAATCATATTAACATCATTTCCCTTGCCCGATTTGATATGAAGATCCATCAGTACATTTTTCTGCTTTCCATCTACACCCTTTACAGCAATCGTATATTTATCCTTATAAATCTCAGTCGCCCCCTGTCCTGTACCTGTAGGCTCGACCATAAATGAAGCTTCCTCAGGATCATATTCTCTTGCCGCTGCTGCATCTATCGCAACGCCCCCCGAATTACGGTGTTTCGTGTAGCCCGCAAGGAAATGTATCATCATACAGAACTTATGCCAGTCTATGTTCCTGTTGTCAGCATTAAATGATTTCTCTGCATTCTTATGTATTATCAGTTCTTCAGAATAGCACTCCTTAATCCATGAAAGAATACTATCTTTTTTAACTTTATCCGATGCCGGCATCTTCAGCAGCGGAAGAGTCCGTTCTCTCTCCTCTCGTAACTGTGCATTTATCTGCTTCTCTTTTTCTGCCAGTACGCCCCTGAGCCTTTCTGCTTCTTCAGCTAATTCCTTATTTTTAATATTTAATTCTGAAATCTCATTATCTTTTTTGGAAAAGTCAGAACTGATCTTTGTATTATCTTTGCTAAGCCTTTTATTTTCTGCAGTCAGTCGGTCATTTTCCCTCTGAAGCCTGTCATTATCCCTCTCATAATCTCCGACCTTCTGCCTGAGATCTTTAATCTCTGTACGCCTTCTGTTTTCCTCAAATGCCACAGTCTCTGCATCCTTATCTGCAGTTTCTCCCGTCAGATCCTCAACCAACGGTGATGAAGTGTACCTTCCGAAATCACATCTTTTGCGTATGGGCTCGTGCAATGCTACCGCTTTGATACGACTGAGAACATTTTCCTCTTCGCCGTCATAATAGTCTGTTGTATAATTCTGTCTTTTAGTATTTCGGTAAAAGATTAGTTTTCCGGATTCTGCCGCAGTTACTAGTTCCTCACTCCCCATTACCGACTCAAAAAGCTTCCTGCAGGTATTGTTCCACACAACAACATGGCAATATCCCAGAAGACTGACAGTCTTCTCATCGACCTCATCCTTATGCTCCCGGTAGAAATCTCCGGGCACGAACAGAACCGGCATCTGACGGTTCTTTGACATAATAAGATCTGTATAGAGTTTCTCACAGTCTGCTTTTGATTTTCCATTTACCCTGACAGGTCTAGTTGCAAAAACATATTTTCCATCAATCCCCTGTTCGCCGACAATAAGCTGCCTGTCATAAAAAATATCCCTTACAAAACCCGGCCTATATCCGGATGCATCCTCACTATTCTGCTCCGGTTCCCTGCAGGACTCCTTTATGCCAAGTACCACAGAATTTCTTCCCCGGTAAACACAGATATCCGTCCTGAATGTCCGTCCCTGGATATTCTTTTTTTCCTGTCCGTTATCAGGCTCGACCAGGTGGAAAAACCAGGCTTTCTTTTTTGAAAGATAAATGGTTTCAAGATCAAGAAAATTCAGGCCTTCGATATTGTGCACGCTTTCTATATTAAAAGCTTCATAATTATCCGGCAGAGGATAGTCCGATCTCAGATAGGAAATATCCGGGTATTTATCAAAAACCTCATCCCCGAGTCGATTTCTAAACCACCGCATAATATAAAGGATCACCTTTGAAAAACAATCCTTTATAGGAAGATCTTTCTTAGGCATGATTTCCAGAAGAGCCTGATATGTGTCGTATTTTCTGAAAAAAACAAGTTTCGTAGTCTTGGCAAGATCAGAAGGGACAACCACTTCATCGGAGACATCCTCATCCGGAAGTTCTTCATCATTAGCTTCAGCTGCTGATTTCTTCTTAGATTTAGTCATGGATCTTACAGCAGCTGACTGAATGTCCGCTAAATCAAATTTAGAGGAATCTTTTTTGTTTTTGTTGTTAAAGAATTGAGACTGTTTTTTCATTTATTGCTCCATCCTGATTCAAAGATAAAACTACCTATATGTTGATTTTACACGCATACGCCGGCAGATACAATACACCACCATTGACAACCTTCATTCCTTGCTCTAAAATGTAGCCACGATTCGAGTGAATTCTCACATTCGGCTCCTTGCGCCGGATGTATCAAAGGCATATCGCCTCTTATTCACCGTATTAAAAAAAACAGAGGCATTTCCTGTATAGACTTCCCCGTAGGCAATGTCTCTAATCAGCATATCAAGGAGGAATTCATATGGGAAAAGCCAACAATGTACTAAACAACTATCTGTCGAATAAACGCCACTTTGCCGACCTTATAAACGGTACAGTGTACGATGGGAGACAAGTAATCCACCCGGATAAACTCAGGCAGATTTCTCCAGACACCTACGAGGATCTTGAAAACAAAAATCCACAAAAAACGCCCAAACGAAAGGCAAGGTACGGAGACCTTGCTATGCGCTACGAAAACAGTATAATAAGAGTATTCCTGGAAGAAAACCAGGACACTATCAGCTATATCCTGCCTATACGCGACATGGGCTACACCGTGGCCCGCTATAAACAGCAGTGTCAGAACATAAAGAATCTGCACGACAAGGCTAACGATTATAATAACTATTCAGAAAAATTCAGCGGACTACGCAAGGATGACAAGCTCTTCCCGGTACATATCCTGTGGCTGTATCATGGTGAAGCCAAATGGGACGGTCCGAGAAGCCTTAAAGATATGATTGATTTTGGAAACGATGAAGACGGCTTTAGTGAAATGTTCCAGGATTACAGACCACATCTGGTATGCATAAATGAAATTGAAGACTTTAATCCGTTCCACACGGAACTAAGAAAACTGCTGGAGGCTATCAGTTTAAAACATCGAAAAGCCGGGCTGAAAGCTATCCAGGATAATGAAAACTTTAAACATGTTGATGAAGAAACACTAGAAGCAATATCCGTAATGATCAACACACCGACATTATGGAAAAACAGAGAGGCCATCAAAAACAAAGAAGGGAGTGATTACGATATGTGTACAGGTATGAGAGAATGGAAAGAAGAGATAATCGAAGAGACCACGGCGAAGGTTAAAGCGGAAACCACTGCAAGAGTTAAGGAAGAGACCACTGAAAACGAAACCGTAAATCACGTTATAAACCTTATTCACAATGAGGGTTTCAGCATTGAGCGCGCCCTGTCCGCACTTGGGGTTCCGCAAGATAAGCACGGGTATTATGAGGCTAAGTTAAAAACTATGGTTGCGGAATAAATCCAGATATGCAACAGCGGCACTTTACATATGCCGCTGTATAATTTGTTTATTCAATCTATAAATTTTAACAGCGAAGCCACCTGTCCGAGTGGCGTAATCCACCAGCACGGAATAGACAAAGCCACCTTATTTTAATAACAAATTCTATCTGAATGGTATTCTATCTCCAACAGCGCCATTCTATTTTATCTTGAAATGATAAACTCTTAGCATTTGTTAATACTTTATCATCTTCATCATAATAAGATATCTTCCATACTAGCGGATTTATTAAATTATTTATCTCTTCAAAATATATTAAATCAGATTTGCCGAGAGAATGTCCCCATACTTCAACTTTATCGATTTCCTTACTTAATAATAAAAAATGCCTTAGCTCATCAATTTTAGGCTTCTTTTTCAGTTTTGAATAGAAAATCTTCATTTCTTCCAACTGCTTTTCTAAATAGTAATCTCCATCATCAGGATGTGAAAATTTATCAAAGTCGTAATCAGAATTTTCTTTGGAGTATCCATAAACAAATTCATATTCATCCCTCACACAACCATGAATATATAAAATATGAGCTAGAGGAAGTTTATACGAAACCCTTTCTATGGTTGTCGTATAATTAAAACTAATTATTGCATCATCTTTAGAAAATGATAACTCTTTTCTTAATTCTATACTATCTGCATTCCTTACCATACTTCTCATCGCGTGGTCTATTGCACATCTTAAACTACTTAGATGATATTTCATATCAAGTATAGTATCATCTCTTTCATATTCGTGATCGGCAGTATAATCAGGGGTTGCCAACTGTTTACTTTCAATTCGGTCAAATCTTATTCGACTTAAACACTCTTCAAAATCACACCAGTAAACTCCATATTCTAAAAAAATTTCTGTTGCGTTCCCAAAATCATTATATACTTTTTCTTTTTTTAGGTAGTTAAGAAAATCAGCTGTCCTAGTCGGCAATCCGTAATGAAGATCAAAACCATTACCAATAATAAATAATTTTCCCATTTTTATTCCCTACTTAATCATGTTACGATACTCGTACCATGACGAATCCTTATTCTTTATAATATCTTGAAGGTATCCTTCAAACACAGTATTTCCTCCGTTTTCACCCGCATATGAACCAAGATCAATTATATAATCGGCCACCTTAGCAATGAACTCAATATTGTGTTCAACCATTATGATAGTTTCACCATTGTCAACTAAATATAAAAGAATATGTGCAAGCATATCAATATCTTTTTCATTTAGTCCAGATGATGGTTCGTCCAGAAAATACATAGCATTCGAGTTCGATTTACTTCCTAGCGCTTTTGCAAGTTTTATTCTCTGAGCTTCTCCCCCTGAAAGATTCATAGACATCTGTCCTAACGACAAATATCCCAGTCCTATCTCTATCATACATTTCAACATCAATACTATTTTTTCATTGCCTTCTAAAACATCAATAGCATCATCTATCGACATATTAAGTACATCGTTTATATTATAGCCATTATATTTAACTTCCAAAACATCATTACTAAATCTCTTGCCTTTGCAAGCGGGGCATTCAATGAACGACTCAGCTAAATACTGAAATTCTATCTTCTTTTTTCCAGTTCCTTGACATTCTTCGCAACGTCCGCCTGAAACGTTCATGCTAAAATGAGATGCTGATAAGCCTTTTTTTTCGGAAATATCTAAGCCTGCAAACATATCTCTTATCAGATCATAAATTCCCAAATATGATACTACCGTTGATCTCGGGGTCTTTCCTATAGGTTGCTGATCAACCTGTAATACATGTTTTATTTTATTCTGCGAAGTTATCTTTCTACAGTTTAGTGGAATCCCCTTTGAATAACTTTGGGCCACGACTGACACTAATGAACTCTTTCCAGCACCAGAAACACCGGTTACACATGTAATACCCGCTATCGGGATATTAACTGCAATTCCGTTCAAGTTGTGATATTTTATATCTTCTACATGAAAAAAATCTGTAAATATCTTTTTGGGCTTAGTCTTAATACTAATTTTATATCGTTTTCTAGGACTTTCACTTGATATCAAATATCCCCCATCTTTTCCACCGCAAGGACCGATTTCTATTATCTTATCTGCTTCAGAAATAAATCTTTTATTGTGCTCAATAGCAACAACAGTATTTCCCTTATATATAAGTTCATGTGTCGCATTAATAATAGAATCCACATTCTTGTAATGTAATCCTTTACAAGGTTCATCCAGTATATAAACTATCCCGTTCAGAGAACATCCCAACTGACTTGCTATACGTATACGCTGCACCTCTCCACCTGAAAGCGACGGGATACTTCTATCTAAAGATAAATAACCCAAGCTTAACTCTACAAGCAAATTTACTCTATGGCTAATATCTTCAACCAACTGAATCATCTGACATGAATATGTCTTTTTCTTATATTTCTTTTTGACAGCTGAACACCAACCCCCAATTTTAGAAAGAGGCAATTCTTCAACATCAGAAATGTTCATTTCACATATTCTAAAATCAAGTATTCTCTTTCTAAGTTTTTTTCCGTTACAAACAGAACATTCTTTTTTTCCAAGAAACCTAGAAATGCTTGCATATATTGAAGGTTTATCCGCTTTTTCAGCCTTTTCATACAATTCCTGCATTGCACCTTTTATACGAATACTCTTACTTCTATATTTACCGCTAGGAGTCTTATATTTTAGAGGAAGTACTATATCATCCTTTCTATATAACAAGAATTCTCTCTCTGATCTTGTGAGATCTTTTACACTTTTATTTATATCTATCCCTTTATAATCACATAACGCTAACAACGTTTTATATTCCAATGATGTCTTGCTACCCTTAAAAAAAAGAATCCCTCCATTTGAAAGCGTTTTGCTTTTATCTGGAATAACAAGGTCCTCAATTACAGTAAATTCCTCACCAGTTCCCTCACATCTTTCACAACAACTAGACGGATTATTTGCCGAAAAATAATTCATATCTACACTGATATTTTCTTCCTGTGAATATACTAGTGCATACAATGTTCTTAAATAGTATGATATATCAGTTACAGTGCCTACCGTGGAGCGTGGATTTACATTATAGTAATTTTGAGAAACATTCAGCGCAGGTTTTAAATTATCTATTCGTTCCACTTTCGGTTTATCCATAAGTTTTTGTCCATATAGATTGCCTGACATACTCTCCAAAAAATTTCTTTGGCTCTCAGCATATATAGTATCAAAAACCAAGGATGACTTACCGCATCCCGATGGCCCAGTCACACATGTAAAGGCACCTATTGGTATATCAACACTAATCCCTTTGAGGTTATTTTCATATGCATTAATTACAGAAATATTTTCCTTCTTTTCCACACCACTCACAATCATCTCTCCTTCCATATTCTTTATATTTAATATCCATGCTATAGATATTAAATTCGCCTCTTCTATTTATATTTGACGGCGGTATTTTACCCGAAAGAATCTTTATTGATTCCATCCCTATCATACTTGCAACTATAGCACACATTGGCCCAAAGCTCCCAACCTTTCTGTTTTTTACCATAAGTTTTCTTACCTTTTCTGGATCAATTGTGTTCTCTTCTTCAAGAGTCTTTTTGAAACAATTGACGCATGCACTTTTTCCTGGCATTACTGTCTGACCGATAAGAGATAAATGAAGATTGTACCCCCCTCCAATTATATGAGGTATTCTTTTTTGCATCCCATATTTTCCAACCCATAAAGATGTTGTATCGACATTTGGTTTATCTGCACAGTTAATTATGAGATTCAATTGCATCTCATTAAAGGTATCAAGATTCTCCGAATTTAAAAACTCATAACACTTGAATATATTTATATCTTTATTGTATTCTTTTAGTCTCCGTTCTAAAGCGTCTACCTTGTAACATCCTATATCTGAATAGCGATATCCAAATTGTCTATGAAGATTTGTTTCATCCACCTTATCAGCATCCATTAGGTAAATTTTCGTAACTCCTGACTGAACAAGATTACATGCTACCCATGATCCAACAGCACCAAGGCCTATAATCAAAACGCCAGCATTTCTGATGGAATTCCACATCTCTACTAAATCCTCATGAGAAATAGCATATTCCTCCACAAAGTGTATTGTTCTTCTAAATTGTTCATATTGAATAAAATCATCTCGCGGGAAAGTGGTATCTAATAATCCCCTTTTTTCAAGAAATAGCACTAACCTTTCAACTTCTTCAGGTGTTGTTGAAAAGCTTTCAGCAATTTCATCTACGCTTTTTTCGCCGTCTAGAGAATTAACTAGCTCATAAATTGTATTATTATTTACTTTAATTCTTATTTGACTGCGAGTATTCGTTTTGAAAAATTCGATTAGATTTTCATTAATCTTTACAACAGACACTGTAGAATTCAGCTTAGGACCTCTCATCGCTGTTTCCTCCACAAACCGGACAATTAGGATCCTTTTTTACATCAAGATACGTAAGGCTCATATCTGTGAATAAAAATTCTCCTCTGTTCTTAAATGCATATCCTAAATCAATTATCCCAGTCAAGTATTTAATAATTTCAACACATGCATATGATGAAGAAAACAATGACATACTTGCTAACCCGCCAATCTCTGTATATCTTAACTTGACTGGATGTTGACTCGGTTTCCAATCTTTTAACACTTTCTTAAAATGTTTAGCATAACACTCAACGCAGGGTGTCACATAAGGTATTATCAATTCACCCGTACTTGCCAGATGAGCATCAAAGCCTCCTGCAATGTAATGTGCTTTGTTATATTTCATACAAACCCTTGAGATTTTGGAAGAAGTGTAACCAATGTATGGTTCATCTAATGTATTAACCACTAAATCCACTTTTGAGATAATTTTTTCAATATCCGTATTCGGCTTCATACTTTGATTAATAGTATCAACATGTATTTTAGGATTAATCTTCACCAATTCTTGTGCCAGAGTTTCAACTTTGCTTAACCCCTCACATTCTATAGAATAAAACATATGTCTTGATACATCAGATTTTTCAACAAAATCATAGTCATATAAATAAATATTACCAACTCCAGCCATCGCTAGTTCCAGTGCTATATCACCGCCTATAGCACCACAGCCGAATATTAATACCTTAGAGTCCATTAGTTTTTTTTGTGCAATAATTCCACCTTTTTCATCTTCAAAAAACTCGGAGAAATAATTAATCTGGCGAGAATAACGGTGATAATCCAATGGATCAATAATATTTTGATTGTAAATAACCTCACTTATTATCCTATTTTTTTTCATCAATACGATAGCCCTATCCACATCATCCCCATTTATACCCAATGATTTCATAAAGCTATATATTTCATCTATTTTTTTTCTACCATCAATTGTTTCAATAAGGTATTTCAAATTTGAATTAACCTTAAAGCACTTTCTTTGACGCGTATTCATATAATACGCCACAAGATATGCATCGTTACTCAGGAACAAATCAACCGAATCTTTTATTTTGAAAACGGTGCTACCATTCATTTTTTGCAATTTCCTCTCGTATTGATAGAGCTTTTTCTGCATTAACAATTATAGAATCCACTAAATGGATATTAAAATATTTTGCAATTGCGCCAAGTTTTTTTGTGGTCTCAATATCACAAGATGTAACAGAAAGTACACCGCTTGGATGATTGTGACCAACAATAATATAAGATGCATTTGATATAAGAGCTATCCTTATAATTTGATCTATTGCCGGATCTACATTTAATATGGAACCTACAGAAACCACTGAATAGTTTATAATCTTGTGAGTACTATCCATACATAACAAAGCACATCTTTCAACGTTTGAACTTCCAATTTCTGAAATAAAAATCGGAGCAGCAGATTCGATGCCAAATGCAAACTCACTGTCCGCTTCTATTTCAATATAACCTTTTTTACGAAGCACTAATTCAATTATGTCAAGTTTCATAATTCACATTAAAAAAGGTTGCACGCCCTTAAATGCGTCAACCTCTTTTCCATCCAATCGGTAATATTAATATTGTATCACACCACCCTCTACTTCAAGGAACTTACCCCACTCCTCTTCTGTAGCAACATAGTCATCTCTTGTACAAACTCTTGTACAACAATCAGATCTCCCACCTGAACAATCTGCAGTAAAGTCAGCAAACAACTCTTCTTCAGTTACTTCCTCAAACACTAATTTCTCCATTTTTTACCTCCATAAAGGCAGAATTTTACGACATCTCAAGTATCTCACAAATAGAAATAATGTCAATAGAATGGTACGAAAAACGCCTTAGCTCTCCCCAAACATTTGTTTGGGGAGAGCTTTATTTAGAACCAGCTATCTCTTCCGTATAAGGCATTTTCCAGTTCTTCTCTCGAAAAACCGAAGGTGTAATCCTCATCCATACCTCTGCATGCCCAAGCAAGCGCTGCATCATCTACACTAATCGAGTCTTCACATTCGTATTCCTCATCTTCTTCATAATCATATTCAGGTTCTGAGTGTTTTCTCATACATTTTCTCCTTGTTTTGATGTTTGAATTAATGACTCCGTTTTACATCTTCTCTCACGCCACTACCGGGATTTCATAGTATTCAACCAGATAAGGAAGCACTTTATTCATATACTTTACGAGATTCATTATCGCTTTGTCTCTGCACCTTATGGTTGTCAGTTCGTTCACCCGGATACCACTTTTGCAAAGTTCGTATGTTCCTTTGGTATAATTTCTTTGGAAAGCAAATACCTCTTTCTGATCAGGAATAACTATGTAATAGTCAATCATCCACTTTCCTTTTTTTGTTGAAAACCTTCCCTCCAGTAATACATTCTCCTTTAAAGTGATGTGTCGCATTGAGCCTCCTTTCATTGATGCGGTTGACGTTGCAGTTTAACCTCCTTCCTTTTTTTGTTAATTTCATTATAAATCTGTACTCCCGGACTATACACCACTAATGGTGCTACTTATAAATCCCTATTTTGCCAATTCCGCAGGTTACATCCGGAAGTACGTTTTTATATGCATTTCCTTAGCTGTAACAGATTATAAGTGCTGCTTCAGATTCTCATCCCCACCAAAATGGTGGTGTTTTTCAAAGTTTCCCCTCAAAATCCTCAAAGTCCAGGCTTCCATCAAAACTTTTCACGAAAGGGTTGCTTATGAGCCAAAGTTCAAGTTTTTCCCGTTCTTTGGTATTCATTTTAAGAACCTTGTTCTTTTTTGTATCTTTACTCATGAATGCTACTTTGTATGTATCCGAATCAGCCTGCGTGATTGCGATCTGTCTGTAATCGTTTAGATCGTCATATTCCGGAAGAAGGTTCTGAAGCTTTTCGTGCCAGCTGAAAATTCCGTCACGGTATTTGCCGGCTGCCGGTTCTGTGAATTCTGGGATTCGCCATTCGTTTCCGTATTTCTGTGCTTTGCGAAGCTTCCCTCTTCTGATCCACTGTCTTACAGTTACTACATTTACATCATGCAGGCCTGCATAGTCTTCAACCGTTACCATCTTCGGTTTCATTTCAATTAAGTCAAATGTTTCTAAGATGGAATAATCGTATGATTTTTTCTTTGCTTTTTTCTTGATATCTACCAACTGAAGGTAAAGCGTTGCGTAACTTTCTGTGATACAAAATCCCAGCTCCCAGCCTTCGGTCACTATTTCCGGTAAATGTGTATTCTTTACCCTTTCCAGAAATCTCTCACTGAATTCCAGAAATGCCAGATGGCTCTTTACAGTTTTTCCTGCCTCTACACCTTCCCCTGCACGTATTGCCTCAACCCTCTTCTCGACCTCCTTTACGATCTCAGCCTTGGTAGTAATTGCCTTGTGTTCTACGTTTGAATGAACAATCATCCCAATATCCATTTCTAGGTCCTCCATTTTTGTATTGTTGCGATACATTGAATATAAACCGCTCTGAGTATTTTGTCAATAGTTTTTGTATTGTCTCGATACATTTTGTTTGAAATTGAATTTATTCTATATCTTACACTGATCGCACACAAACAATTATTGAATTCTCATAGGCAATATAGATTAGGTTAAGGTAGCATTACTGTATTTGAAGATTATTGTGCAAGTAAAACCTACAGCCCCTGAATTGTACTTCGTGAAAGTAAAAAAAAAGATTTAAGATAGAAATTATAAAGGCTCTGCCTTATTAACAGAGCCTACACATTTTATTCCTCAGTCCACACCAGAGCACACTTAACAGCTTTTTTCCACCCTTTAAGAAGCTCGATTCTTTTTTCTTCTGTCATATGCGGTTCAAAGGAATGCTCTGAAACACGATGTGCAAGGATTTCCTCCTTGTCTTTCCAGAAGCCGCTAGTAAGCCCCGCCAGATATGCTGCGCCGAGGGCCGTTGTCTCTATGCATTCCGGCCGGCAGACTTTTGTCCCCACTATATCAGCCTGAAACTGCATCAGGAAATCATTGGCACTGGCACCTCCGTCTACCTTAAGGACTTTAAGCTTCTCACCGGCATCTTCCTCCATGGCACGGATCACATCGCCGGTCTGATAAGCAATTGACTCAAGTGTAGCCCGAATGAAATGCGCTTTAGTGCAGCCTCTGGTGAGACCTGTTATGACTCCCCTGGCATCCTGGTTCCAGTATGGTGCACCTAGTCCCGTAAATGACGGCACGATATAGACACCTGATGTATCATCCACGCTCTCCGCTGCTTTCTGAGACTCTGATGCAGAATCTATCAAATGCATGCTGTCCCTGAGCCACTGTACGGATGCTCCTGCCACAAACACGCTTCCCTCCAACGCATACTCAGCTTTATCCTGCCTGCATCCTGCAGCAATAGTGGTCAGGAGTCCATGTCCGGACTTTACTGCTTCAGCTCCTGTGTTCATCAGTATAAAGCTTCCTGTACCATAGGTATTCTTTACATCACCCGGATTAAAACAGCACTGACCGAAAAGCGCCGCCTGCTGGTCCCCTGCCGCACCGGCAATGGGGATGCTTACCCCCAGAATGTCTGCATCCGTATATCCGTACATAAACCCTGAAGGCTTTACCTCGGGAAGCATGCTTTCAGGAATTTTCAGGTAGTCCATTATCTCACGGTCCCACTCCAGCTTATGTATATCAAAAAGCATGGTTCGGCTTGCATTTGTATAATCCGTAGCATGAACCTTTCCTTTCGTGAGATTCCACATGAGCCAGGAGTCCACTGTACCAAAAGCCAGCTCGCCGCGCTCCGCCCTTTCCCTTGCCCCCTCCACATTATTAAGTATCCATGCAATCTTGCTTGAAGAGAAATAGGCATCCGGCACAAGCCCCGTCCGGTCCTTTATCTTTTCTTCCCAGCCGTCCTCTGTCATTTTGTTAATGATATCCGCAGTACGACGGCACTGCCATACTATGGCATTATATACAGGCTCGCCTGTTTCCCTGTCCCAGACTATTGTGGTCTCACGCTGGTTGGTAATACCGATAGCCTTTATATCCCCTGCGCTTATCCCCGAAGCTTCCAAAGCCTCCTTTGCTACGGAAATCTGTGATGACCATATTTCCTTCGGATCATGCTCTACCCAGCCCGGCTTCGGATAATACTGCCTGAATTCCTTCTGCGCCATGCTGCAGATCCTTCCGCTGCGGTCAAAAATAATGCACCTGGAACTGGTCGTCCCCTGATCAAGAGCCATTATGTAAGATTCTGTCCCCATTTATTTTCTCTCCGATTTTCTTTGTTGTTATTTAACAGGATTCTTCAATTCTGAAATAAAGCAGATCAAATTTTCATCTCCGCACTAATACCATATCAACGATATGGCAATACCCACTGCAAAGATTAACGCCACACACACAACCGTAATTATAAACTGCAGCAATAGCCTGACCAAAATCTGTACCACCCAGTTTCCTTTTCCGATAAGGTTTAACAGTGGTATTTCGTCCTCCAGATCATCTATAGGCGGAACCATGGCTATTATATTAAACATAATTTTAAGCAGACTGAATACCGCAATTCCCCCCATAAAAACAGCAAGACCCATGTCATCATTTCTTTCATACATATATACAAAAAAAACTATCGTCCAGAAGATCATGTTGGCAAAATGCAGCAGTACTTCTATGACAGTCTTGATCCATTTTGCTATCCGCTTCGCCTTATGCGGTTTCTCGGCCTCTTCGTAAAGAATCTCGCAGTTATTCAGATACTCCTGCGAATCCCTGTATGGACCTATTTCCATAAAAAGCTTTTTAGCTTTCACAAGATTCCTGAAGCCTTCTTTATTGTAAAATCTGACAGCCCTGCGGTACTTTTCTTCTAATACGGCTGCTGTCTGCGTATCATATGCGTTATACATGTTTTGAGAATCCATATGCTTATGTTATCCTCTCTGAATTACCGCTTGGCATAGACAGGCTTAACTGCGTGCTGACTGCTTTTGCATAGCAGACGGCAACCGCTTACTATAGATCACATCACTGCTCTGTCGACAGCGGATCCAGTCCCTGTTCTGCCAGACTGTCATCAATCTTAGCCAGATTGAAAATGCGGTTGTTTATAGCAACTATTATGCAGGCATCCCTGGAATACTTCGGATACAGCTCATTCATGCCGTAAAGCTTCAGCGCCCTGTTAGTTTCCATCAGATTAAAATGTCCGGCCACGCACAGCCTGATTATATGATCCCTGTTCTTGGTATGCTTTTCCTGATTAATGATCTTGCTGCCATAGGATTCGCTCAACCCTGCCGATGTATAGACATCTTTCAGAAAAATTCCCTTATCGATCAGAGTATCTTTCATAAAATAATAAAAAGCTTTCTTTTGATCCCGTATGTCATCCTTATTATCCTTAAAATACTTATGCAGGTCTTCAGGCCGCATTTTATCAAGCTGTTCCTGAAGTTCGTATGTAGGCTTCTCAGTCTTTTTTTCTCCCATATCGAAATGCTCCATTCATTAAATCACTTTACAAGCTGTCTGTGCTTTCCTGTGCATATCAAAAACATAACCAAACAAAAACATTTATGCTGATTCCATGGAAAGCCTTCGTATTACTGAATCTACAGGAACTTTCTTATTATCGGTATCTTTCTCAGTATCCATACTCCCAGTCCCACCGCTGTGAACACTATCAGTATCCACAGAAAAGCCGGGATAAGCATAGCCAAGCCATCAAAATACATAAATAATATCTCCCTGAATTTTCCTACAAGGCGGATGCGGTCCAGGAAGAACCCATGAAACAAATATATTCCAAAAACACAGCCTCCGATCTCTGAAAAAACCACTGCAGCTTTTTTCAATATTCCCTTTTCCTGGATAAACTTAAACAATATAAACACTGTGACGGCATTCAACATTGCACATCTTCCGCGGTAGCCGTCACTTATCAGACTCTGCCCTGCCGCCATGCTTGCATCTACAGCTACATAGGTCTGATATGAAAGCCAGACAATATCCGCAATACCAAGTAACGGCAGATATATCTTCAGTTTTGCTGCAGGGATCTTTTTATGTAACACATAACCAAGCATTGGAAAAAGCACTACATTTGACAGCAGCCAATCCCAGCGCAGATCTGCCTGCAGATCAAAATCCTTTAACAATGTCCTCTGCAATTCCGGCAGTATACTTAACAGAATAATGCCCAGCACAAAAAGGTATTTTCCGGTAGTCTCATTCATTGCCTTTGCCATTCCCCGGAGAAAGGGCAGACATATTAAAAATGAAAGGTATGCGTACAGGTACCAAAAGGGCGTGATGCATGGCTTTGAAAAAAGGTTAGTAATAAATGCCAGCGGATCTGCCTCGCATCTCCCGGTTTTTATATCCAGTAAAAAATACAGAAAAGAAACGATGAGCAGGTCCAAAAATATCCTGGATATCCTCTTTTTCCATATCGTAACAATGCTTTCTTCCTTCTCCATGAGAAGGGCCCCCGAAATCATAAAAAAGACGGGAGGAGAAAATGAGATCAGCATGGAAAAAAACATGCAGATATAATATGAAACACTGCCCACAGACATCTGCATATACAATTCACCCAGCTCCGTATGTATGGCTATGACCGCCATTATCGCTGCGATACGGAGCAGATCCAGATAATACTCTCTTTGCTTTTCCTTCACTTTCATATTCCCCTGCTTATTTTCTTATGTATAGCTTAACATCATGTGCTTTGGGCGGTAGTTTATATCATCTTCAGTTCTTCATACAGCCCCTTCGCATCATACCTGTCGGACTGCTCGAAGCTTATACATTTTTTTATAATATGCCCAAAGGGCTCTTCTGCCACTTCTTCCTTGGGATAGCTGCCTGTCAGCATCTTATTCAGAAGTATCCCCAGCGAATAAATATCGGTTCTGTCAGTTGATGCATGAAAGCCGAATCCATACTGCTCCGGTGCCGCATAATACTGTGAACCTATAAGTCTTGTATCTTCCACTGCATCAGTGTTGATCCATTTTGATGCATTGATATCTATCAGATATACTTCCCCGGCATCTGTGACTATCACATTCGAGGGCTTAATATCCCTATGAACAATGAGTCTTTCAGGAGAATGCAGTTCCATGAGTATGCGGCATATCTGCACGGCTATCAAAAGAGCCTGTCCGGTTTCAAGACTTCCGCTTTCAAGCAGCTCTGCCACTGTCTTTCCCTTGATATACTCCTCTATGACGATCAGGCAGTTATCTGATTCCATTACATCCCTGATCACAGGTATATGCTCTATGGGATGTGTCATTAAATAATCATAGACACTGCGGTCATAAAACTTAAGGTATTTTTTTACAAACCTTTCGCCGGTCTCCGGATCCTCAACAACCACCACGTGGTCACACCCTTCAAAATATCGTACTTCCTGATAATATGACAGTCTAAGCACTTCCTCGTCAGACAGACCCTTATATGGATTTGAAAGATCAGCGGCATACTCGTCCTCAGACAGATATACTTCACTTTCGTCTGTTTTATTTACATATCCGCACTTACTGCACTTCCACTCGCCATTATCAGCAGTGAAGTCCTCCTGCTCATTAAGCGTCGCACCGCAGCCGTCGCAGATCCAGATTATATTTGAATCATCCTCAGAAGCTGGATTTATCAGCATTTCCCCGCACCCTTTACAGACCCAATGCGAAAGTGCCGGATCAAAGCCCTTCTGCAGTGTCAGATTAGCATCACAGCGGGGACAGTATTCGTAGAAATCATTATTACTATCCATATTGTCCAACCAATGCTCAGATTTCCTTTACAACATAAGATTTTATCAAACATCACGTTATTTCTCAATTAAACACGAAGCAGGTGTTATGTTCGGAAAATTGTTCCTTCAATAATTTACTGCTAAATACATAGCGCTAAACTTACCGGTACATGAAATATTGATATTTTTCTTTGAGTTTACGATCAAAAAATAATCGGACACACAAATCCGAAAAGGGAATAAAAAAGGACCCCACATCGGATATACATCCGTGTGAAGTCCCCTTGATCATCAGTTATACCGGTTCAGACAATTGCGTCACATGCTGATAGCTGCTGATGACAATCAGTCCTGCCGTGTGATTCAGCCCTTCTCCAGTGCAAGTGTCCTGGTGGTAAGGTCGCATACCTCAGCAGGTCCATAGTACTGGATCGCACCGGGATATGTGAATGCTGTCTCAACAGCCCACTCATCTCTGTGCTCTGCAAAGTATTTGAAGGGCTTGCCATCAAGCTCTACGAGAGCCTTTCTGATAACGGGCTTGTCCTCACCGTTTCTTCTCTCGATATTCATCATCTTGGTGATAGGCATACCGCCTGCAACCCACTCCTCAGCCGGCTTTGACAGGTTGGAAACCTTTGAGAGGTATCCGGTATAACCATACTGGATGAGCATGAATGCATTGTAACCAAGTGAATAGCAGTAGTCAGCATCAAAGTTTGAAGGGAATGCACATCTTCCTTCATATCCGAAGAAATGATGAAGCGGGCTGAACTTGCCGTTGTATGTGCCGGCTTTCTTTCTCTCAGCAAGCTTAGCTGCTACAAGGCCGGACATAAGCTTCTCGGACTCGATGAGGGAAACCTGTACATTTCCGTGAGGATCTCTCTCAAGGAAGAGCTGCTGCTGGATGAGTGTAGGAAGGATATCAAATACTGCGAATGACTCAGCGGTAAGGCCTTCCTTGATGAAGTTGTACTTAGCATTCCAGTCGGGAAGCGCATTGAACTCTTCTGTCTTCTTGCCTGCAAGAAGCTCGTTGATCTCTGCGATAAGTACGGAGAACTCGGGAACGAATTCTACGATACCCTCAGGGATGATAGCCACACCGAAGTTGTTGCCATTAGCAGCTCTCTTAGCTACTGAGTCAGCGATCTGGTCCGCGATCTGTGAAAGAGACATCTTCTTAGCCTTTACTTCCTCACCGATAAGGCAGATGTT
>CAMOJK010000035.1 GCA_946616835.1 uncultured Lachnospiraceae bacterium | reverse complement strand
TGGTGGTGATTTTTGCTCAATTTACCTCTTGACAAAGGTCATTACATATCAGAATACATATTATATTACTAAAGCGACAGCCCCATATTATGTGAATTTGGATATTCAATTTTTTGAAGTTAAACATTTTTCAATTATATAATTTTGAAAATCTGTATATTTCTCCTTTTATCGAATTCGCGTTAAAGTATATTTTTTCTCGCATTAATTATTCTTTCACAAATATTGTTTGCATTATTAAATCCCATTTCTTTAAGTTCTCTTGCTGATTCACGAATAGATGATTCAAATTTATTTAGTATGTTTTCATATTCTTTTACCGCTATTTTTTCTCCAAGATTAATTTGAGAAGCCATCATTCTAAAGTTATCTTTATTTATCCTGTTTATGTCTCGCGTTCCACCTATCCCAAAAGACATTTCTCTTGTGGCATTTTCATATATTACCGTACTAACTATGTCATATGCCGGAGCCAGGCTTATCTCATTCAGATTCTGATTATATAATAAAGAATAATTTTTTATATGAGCATCTGTGTTTCCTATTACAAAATTAAATACAATCCTTCTATATAATTTAAGTTGTTCTGACAACGGGTTACTTATATTATCCCTTATTAAACGAAACATCTTGCTTGCATATTCTTCGTCGCCTTTCTCATACTTATCAAACGATGATATACCCAAAGCTTGTGCAAAATCTTCCTGATGTAATCTGAAAGGCCTTTTTAAGTTATTAATTATTTCTGATGTTTCATTTATAATTCTGTCATATCTTTTTGTTGCAAATAATACTTCCGAATCAGTACCTTTACCTACATTGATAATAAAACTATCCGGAATCTCTATTCCACACTTACCGGCAGTCATCATGGACAATTGCTCATTTGCAACTATACCATCCAGTCTGACATGACTCTGCTTAACAATGTGTGTACTTGGTGCCAACCCATATGGTAAATACCATTTTCCTTTTTTTTCATCATAATATAATCCAACCTTCCCGGACGCTCCTGTAAGTGAAATATGAGATTTTATTATCATTTCTGATGATTTTTTTGTTCCTTCTGAAGCAAGCTCTTCAACCTGTTTTTCTGAAATTTCATTATATCCGGAATCTAAAACATCTTCTTCTTCACATATTCTAATTGCACCCAAACATTCTCTACCCAAAAAACTTAATATCGACAAATAATCATCTTCCGAAAAATGCATGTCGGTAGCTATTGTTTTTCGCATAAACCCTTCCGGTAACAGACCATCAAAAAAACGTCTTGTTCTTTCTGCAGAAAAATATTCATCATGTAGGGGAAGCGATATTGAGATTGCTTTAGCAGAATCTTTGGATAAATATTCTTGAGAATATGAAAAACAAGAATCCCCCGAGGATTCTCCCTTAATATCTCCTACATTAATAGATTTTCCGGCGATTTCCATGAACACATTATATTTTTTCATTTGTCACCTCTTGACGTTGCGTTAATATCAAGTCCTAACAGATTTGCCAAAAAAATAGCTTTTCCAAGTTCTGCCGTACTCTTTCCATTTTCAAGATCTGAAATAAAACTTATACTGAAACCTGTATATTCGGATATATATCGTTGTGTGTATCCCATTTCTTTTCTTCTATTCTTAATTGCTTCACCAAATGATTGAGAATCTGTAATTTTCATATGATGTCCTCTTCGCCGTTCGGCTAAATTTCTAACTCTTGCAAACAAAATACGCCGTTCGGCTTATTTTGTATAAGATGATTATATAATTAGCCGTTCGGCGTAGTCAAGTTAAAAATCTGCTAAAGCAGGCATATGCTTGTACTTATTAACTATCAAAAAGATTATATTTTCGCTGTAAATAGCACTCCAAAAATTTTGATTATACGCAGTTTTGTGGATTATGTTCTGTACAATAAAGATATATATACAGTCATTACCCAATATGATAAAATCACTTTTGTTGAATAAACATCCCACACAGCTTAGAAAAATACGCTGATGAACCGGAAATTTTTGAGGGATATCCGCTTAACATAAGGAGACTGCCATGGCGTATCTTGCCACACCATACAAAACAGCAGAGATAGTAAAAAAGTACAATTTCGCTTTCAGAAAGAAGTTCGGACAGAATTTTCTGATAAATGCGCAGGTTCTGGAAGATATCCTGGATTCAGCAGGCGTATCTGAAGAAGATACCGTGCTTGAGATAGGCCCCGGCATAGGCACTATGACACAGTACCTTGCAGAAAGAGCCGGCAAGGTCATTGCAGTAGAGATTGACCGCTCACTTCTTCCGATACTGGCAGATACCCTGTCCGACTATGACAATGTAAAAGTCATAAACGAAGATATCCTGAAGCTGGATATTGAAAAGCTGGTAAATGAGGAAAACGGCGGAAAGCCCATAAAGGTGGTTGCAAATCTTCCTTATTACATAACCACTTCCATAATAATGGCACTGTTAGAAAAACCGGTGCCCTTAAAAAGCATAACCATTATGGTTCAGAAAGAAGTAGCCGAGCGTATGCAGACCGGACCCGGTTCCAAAGACTACGGGGCACTTTCCCTGGCAGTCCAGTACTATGCCGATCCCGTGATTGTCCGGGAAGTAAGCCATGACTGCTTTATGCCATCCCCTGCCGTTACCAGCACGGTCATCAGGCTCGACAGGTATACCGAGCCTCCTGTTAAGCCGGAAAATCCCGCCTATATGTTCAGACTGATACGGGCATCTTTTAATCACAGAAGAAAAACCCTGGTAAACGGACTTTCTTCCGAACCGTCACTCGGCATTTCTAAAGAGCGAATTTATGATGCATTAGAAAAAATGGAACTGAGAACTGATATTCGGGGTGAGAAGCTTACGCTGGAGCAATATGCGAAACTGTCAGACCTGCTGAGTTGAAAACATTTTAACTAACTCACCATAGATTTTCCTATAATTACAGCAAACTACTACTCCCAGAACAGCCAAGAGCGAGATTATCACTCCGGGTACCAGCGCAGGCACATGGTATCTGAATTCTATTTTGTGCTCACCTTCCGGGACACTGAATGCCATAAGTGAACCAAGCGCTTTACTGTCCTCCACTCTTTTGCCATCCACATAAACTTTCCAGCCGCCATCCTGTGGAATGGTCGTCATCACGAGTCCGGACTCCTTCATGTCGATAGTTCCCGCTATACGGGTATTTTTAAATGAACTAACTTTAAGACCGTGAGGACACAGAGTCTCATAAATCTCCCTCCATTTTTCCATATCGAAACTGTAGAGTTCTAGGCCGAAGCACCCGATATCTATATCAGTTGCTTCATACTCTATCGTGATAACAGTTCCCGCAGGATAAGTACCAAGACACTTAAACCGTTCACGTCCCACATCAATATTTTCACTGCCGTTTACCACAAGACTCCCTGCCCTGAAATTATGCTCTATATAAACTGGATCTTCATCAGGAACTGTGTAACTCCATTTAAACCTGACCGGTTCACTCTCATCTGTCCTGTCAAAATAATTACTGTCCCAGTTTTCTCCGGAGATAAATTCGCAGTTCGTACTCTCAAAGCTATCCTGTGAAATCTTCTCATAAACAGAACTGTCAGCGCCTGTAATCCCGTTGATGACCTCATTCTGAAATGACACCGGACGTATATCTTTCACATTGATCTCTGTCTTTAATATATCATCAGATACTGCAAAAGCTATAGGAAGTGCGGTTTTATTTTCCCACACATACATTTCTTCCCCTGCCTCGATCTGTTCATAACCGGTACTGTTCTTTACGCCGTAGTTCCTGTCGCGGTCAAAAATGTATCTTACCCCGAAGAAACTGTTCTGGAATATGGAGTCGTTATTGTAAAGCGTGCTCACATTATTTGCATATATTCCATTTCCCATTGCCCTGAGCAGATCATATACATTGTGGTCCAAAGTCGAACCATAATACCCTATACCATTGAAATCACCGATCATAGCTGTATTAAAGGTCCACCTGCCATTTGCCTCCGCACGGTAAAATTCATCCTTCCCGCAACTATACTTTTTTCCCGTCTCACCAAGCAAAGTGCTGACTTTAACATATGGATCCATTTCGGATTTTGGCATTCCTCCATCCTCTACCGTAGTAACAGCTATGACATTTCCACACAACTGGAATGTTATGAGCACTGCTATAATGCCACTGCTTGCAATATTCAGCATGCGCTTCTTTTTTCCATCCTTAGTCAAAATGCCAAGCTCCCTGCTTATCACAAGTATTACTGCGTAGATAAGCAGCAACATGCTCCAGTTGGCGAGACCCGCCAGCTTTTCCGCATCTTCTGTACCGTATCCGGCATAGAATATAAAAAACACACCCACGATGGCCGCGGACACTATACTCCTAAACCGTATGCCCTTATACTTTGCTGCTCCTTCCGCACACACTGCGACCAACATTAGTGAAAAAAGAAAACTCCAGCGTCCGGGCAGCTGATTAGCAAAATGAAAGCCGTTGAAAAACCAGTCTAAAGGATTGTAGTTTAAACCCGCATACAAAACAGCCAGTATTCCGCCCATGCACAGTTTATCCCTGAAACCAATCCTTGCATTAAAGAAAAATAATGGTAGCAACAAGAAAACAAACAGTCCTACAGCTATATTGGCCACCCCGAACTCCATTGATGCCGCAGTCCCCGGCAGCATGGCAGCCACATTTTCAGCCAGTGAGTGATACCACTCTGTAAAGTCCGGTGTTTTTTCAATTGCGGATTCCGTTCCCAACAGTCCTTTAAGTACAGGCAAAAGCACAAATGCCGGAAGCAGTCCTGCCAGAAGCGAGGATATTGAAAATTTTCCCAGCATTTTCAACGCTTCGTTTTTTAGGCGCGCCGTCCGCAGTGTATCCCCAGACGCAGTTTTTACCGGAAATCTTCTTATCCACTCCGCAATAAAATATAATGCCGTGAACACACATATGCCAAAACCGGTATAAAAATTTGTGTATATGGAAAGTGCCAGCATGATAATGTACAGAGCCGGGGACTTTCCCCTCATGAGACGCTCCAGCCCCAGAAGTACCAGCGGTGCAAGGAAAAGACCGTCAGTCCACATAAACTGCATCACAAAAGCGGTAGCATACGCACAAAGACCGTAAGCTATGGCCATTGCCATTATAATGAAATTTCTGCTGCGAAGCTTATACTGCAGGAAGATGTAACAGGCAAGAGCTCCCAGCCCAAACCTCAGGAGACATACTATATCTATATATACAATTGAACTTTCCAGGGAAAGAAAATTAAGCGGAATCAGAAAAATACTCTTAATATAGAATGCACTCTGTACCCATTTATTAAAACCAAGAGCACCGCTCCAGTCATACAGCGACTCTGACAGCCCGTGATCAAGGGCTATCTTCCAGTACATGGGGAAATACTGGATCCAGAGATCAAACGAAAGAATATCATTTTTACCGAAAGGGGCTATTTCCTTATTAACAAAAATAATGATGCCTGTGATCACAGGCACCAGAAAAACTATCAGGCATCTAAGAATATAATATATGCTTTCTTTCTTTTTTTCATTACAGTTCATTTATAAAATTCATTTATAAAAAACATTTATATAAATACATTTTCCGGGATTTATGCAGGGAAATCTTATTCTCTGTTCATAACCTGCTCATACAGGTCGTTTCCCTCGCTGTCGATAACGACTATCACGGGGAAATCCTTTATCTCAAGCTTTCTTATAGCTTCAGTGCCCAGGTCGTCATAAGCTATTACCTCGGACGCAGTGATCGCTTTGGATAGAAGCGCACCGGCGCCACCTACTGCTGCAAAGTACACGCACCCATTCCTTACTATGGCTTCATGTACAGCCGGTGTACGCTTGCCTTTTCCTATCATTCCCTTAAGACCCAGATCAAGAAGCTCCGGAGTATACTTATCCATACGACTTGCAGTAGTAGGACCTGCGGAGCCTATTACCCTGCCTTCCCTGGCAGGTGAAGGTCCAAGATAATATATAACATTTCCCCTTATGTCAAAGGGGAGATCCTTCCCGGCATCAAGGGCTTCCTGCATCCTCTTGTGCGCAGCATCACGGGCGCTGTAAACAGTACCGTTTAAATATACATAGTCACCGGCCTTAAGCGATCTTGCATCTTCATCAGTCAAGGGAACAGTTACTCTTTTTTTATTGTCTTCCATATCTTTCTACTCCATACTTTGGTCCGTATCTTAAACAAGCAGACCACTTTCTTATAATAAGTCTCCGGCAAACATACACATATACCGCCCAAAGCCTTCATTGTACTAAACCTGTTTGGCGCCTGACGGTACGGTTATTCCGGTCAACGAGTCCTGCTATAACAGTGTTTACAGTACCCTCACCGCATGGCGGTTTACATGACAGCAGATGTTCACGCCTACAGGAAGACCTGCTATATGTGTCGCGTAGGTTTCAATATTCACCGCAAAGGCCGTGGTGCTGCCTCCCAGTCCCGCGGGACCTATTCCGCTTTCGTTTATCATTTCCAGGATCTCAGCCTCAAGAGCAGTGATACGCTCATCTGCTGCCGGCTCTTCCAGAGACCTGGTCAGGGCTTTTTTGGCAAGCAGGGCACACTTTTCAAAAGTTCCACCTATGCCCACACCCACAACCATGGGTGGGCAGGCATTGGGACCGGCATCCTTTACAGCCGTTACCACTGCATTCTTTATGCCTTCCACTCCATCAGCCGGCTTTAACATAAAGACACGGCTCATATTTTCACTTCCAAATCCCTTCGGTGCCAGTGTCAGCTTTATCTTATCTCCGGGCACCATGAAATAATGGATCACGGCCGGGGTATTGTCACCGGTATTAACCCTGTCGATAGGATCACGGACTACGGACTTCCTGAGATACCCTTCAGTATAGCCCTGGCGAACACCTTCATTTATGGCATCCTCTATCCAGCCATCGGTAACATGCACTTCCTGACCTATCTCTGCAAAGATCACAGCCATGCCGGTATCCTGGCAGATGGGGATATCGTCGGAAGCTGCTATGGAAAGATTCTCCTTAAGCTGTTCCAGTATCTGTCTGCCTAATGGGGACTCCTCCTTATCTGCTGCATTATAAAGCACACGCTTCATATCCGGTGAAAGGGTACGGTTAGCTTCCGTACACATTTCCTTTATCGCCAATGTGATATCTGATGCTTTAATTTCTCTCATTTCATGATTCCTTACTGCCATAATTAAGCGTTGATTCAGCTTTTATCCTTAATTTTCAATCATTTTTTACAAGAGGCCTTTTTGCTATGCTTCTTTGCAGACTGTCCTTCCGATCCTCGGAGCACTTCAGACCGTGACAGCAGGCTATCCTGATATTCACTGTATAAGATCCGACTACGATGCCCTGTCCACTCCGGGTTATCGCACTAAAATAGCCACACTCACTTGAGCATGGCTATCATCATTAAACTTTTTTATGCCTGAACCTGTCTCTCAAAGATAACAACAGTCTGCTTCTGGGTGGAACTGAAACCTGTCATCATAAGCTTTCCATGGTTTCCTATGGTTCTGTTAGTGAAACCGAGCACCTTCCAGCCTGCTGCCGCATATCTGTTAAGCAGCGTCTGGAATGAAATGAACTCTATGAGGGATCCGGCAGGCTTCTCACTGTCAAGCTGGATCTCATCCACAACCTCAACCGCATACTCATATCTCTTACCTGATACATCCTGCAGTTTATCATTAACTTTGATAAGGTTATCTAAAAGGCAGACATTAAGGAGCTTTTCCATATCCACAGGAGCAACATCCTGAAGCAGATCCTCAACCATCCGGCGCTTTACACGGACACGGACTGTATCCGAGCCGTTGGAACTCTGAAGGATATGCTGCTTAGCCTGCTCCATATTCTGCGGAGTCTTGGCATATCCCTTGTCATCCAGATAGTCCATAGCCATTTTCTGGATATTCTCGTCAGTTTTGTCCAGACCGGTATCTACAATCTCCTCGATATCATTGACATTGCTTGTAGCTATCGAGTTACTCTTTTTGATCATGTCATACATGACCTGATTTACTTCTACCATTTCAAAAACCCCATCTCTTTTGCAATATTTTAGTCCCCCGCGCTTTTCACGCTACGATATCAATAATACCATAGCCATAGGGTATTTTCAAGATAAAATACATCAGCCGAAGCAGTTTACTTTTTATCGGGAGCAGCTGCGACAAGCATCCGGAATTCCCTGCTGTTCATAAAATTTGCCAGTCCGTAGAGCTTATCAAAGGAATCTCTTGCATCCAGCAGGTCTCTATGCAGCAGATCGATCACCTCGGAGTCCTTGTGCTTCACCTTTTCAAACTCAGCCAGACATATATAATAGTAGAAATTCAGTATACGCCTGTTGTTCCTCACCCAATGGAATATAGGACACATATTGATAAATATCATTACCAGCAAGCGCATTCTGAATAATTTCGAGGGAACGTATCTTTTGGACATAGCTTCCTCCTTTTTATGGGCGGCCCCGGTTCTTATGCCACATTTTACCATAACTTGAGGCTCTATTGGATTTTTCCCAAAACATTCTATCATAAGTGGATCTTGAAGATATCCGAACATATTTTTTCCAGTGGCTTCTTGTATATGATATAGCTGTTGATCACAGGGGTGTTGAAATTAACGAGGGGAACCTGCCTCAGCTGTTTGCCTTTAATGTACGGTTCGGCCATATCTTTTGGAAGAAAGGTATAATTATCCTGGTGCAGCAGGTACGGGACGATCTTTATGCAGTCATCAATCTCCAGCTCGAACTGATGATACTTTGGGAAAAGCTTTCGGATATACTGTCCCACATCCTGCAGTGCGAAATTACACATAAGGTATTTTTCCTCCAGCAGTTTTTCTACCGTGATTCCTTTCCGGTATTTTGTATTTTCGATGTCAGTTACCAGTACCAGGGTATCCTGCTTGTACAGTTTACACTGCACTGAATTCTTATGAAGCGGAAGATATGTAAATACCACATCCAGCATATCATCCTGTATCTGTTCCAGAAGATGCTCCGTCAGACCGATAGATATTTTCAGGTAATCCTTCGGGTGTTTTTTTCTGTGTTTTAGGATCAGCTCAGCCAGATGACCTTCGTATATGGAATCAGCGCATCCGATACGAAGATAATGATCGTATTTCTGAACGGAAGAAATTTCAGCAAGGGATGTCTCCGTCAATTCTATAACCTTTTCTGCATACCGGCGGAACTGCTCACCTTCTGGCGTAAGTTCCACCATACGGTTTGTCCTGTGAAACAGCTGAAATCCCAGCTCTCTTTCCAGCTCGTTGATCCTGTTTGTGATGGTGGACTGTGCCACAAAAAGCTGGTTTGCGGCCCGGGTGTAATTTTTTGTGTTTGCCAGGACTATAAAAGTTTTCAGAGAATCGATATCCATGGTTTTAAATCCTCCTCTGGTTTTTATCGACTAAACTTCCCACATTTAGTCTGTGGAAACAGAACGACGACTCGCATATGCGCCGGAACCGATGCAATTGCGAGTGTCCTATTATTCGAATATCGAATAAATGCTATTTGATATATTCATTTTACAAATAATAACATGTATGTTAAAAATTGTATAGCAAAGCACAAAGAATCTGTAAATTATGTTGAACACTTTTGGAGGTAATGACAATGCGCGATATCAAACTAAGCAGCAAAACATTCAAACTGGAGCAGGATCCTTATATCTATCAGCTTCAGGATGTCGCCAATCCGGAACTGTTTCGCGAGATGTTCCCCTATACAGAAACTCCTAAGATCGCATTCAACTACAGACGGGTTCCGGAAAATATGCCGGAGGATATTTTCATCACAGACACCACCTTCCGTGATGGCCAGCAGTCCAGGACTCCCTATACTACTGAGCAAATGGTCCATATATACAAGCTGCTGAATAAACTCGGCGGTCCCAATGGCATGATACGCCAGACAGAGTTCTTCGTATATTCGGAAAAAGACCGGAAAGCTCTGGAGAAATGTTTGGAGCTCGGTTACAAATTTCCCGAGATCACTACTTGGATCCGCGCCAACAGACAGGATTTCGAACTGGTTAAATCCATCGGGATCAAAGAGACCGGTATACTTGTCAGCTGCTCCGACTATCATATATTCCATAAGATGGGACTTACGAGAAAACAGGCGCTGGATAAATATCTCGGTATCGTAAAGGAATGCATAAGTGCCGGACTCCGTCCGAGATGTCATTTCGAAGACATCACCAGGGCAGACTTCTACGGATTCGTGGTTCCTTTCGCCTGCAGCCTGATGGAGCTCTCTAAAGAAAGCGGCGTTCCTATCAAGATACGTGCCTGCGATACCATGGGCTACGGCGTACCTTATCCCGGCGCCGCACTCCCCAGAAGTGTATCCGGCATAATCTACGGCCTGCAGCACCATGCTGATGTGCCGTCCGAAATGATCGAATGGCATGGGCACAATGATTTTTATAAAGGTGTTGTAAATGCCACCACTGCCTGGATGTATGGTGCAAGCGCAGTAAACTGCTCACTCTTAGGCATTGGCGAACGAACAGGTAATGTTCCTCTGGAAGCAATGGTATTTGAGTATGCCTCATTAAGAGGACACTTAAATGGTATGAACACTCAGGTGATAACCGAGATCGCAAATTATATTCAGAATGAAACCGGCTATGATATCCCGCCTATGACTCCTTTTGTCGGTGAGAACTTTAATCTGACGAGAGCCGGTATTCATGCAGACGGTATGATGAAAGATCCGGAAATCTACAATATCTTCGATACCGAAACGATACTTGCGCGCCCGCCCAAGGTGTCGATCAATAATGCTTCCGGTCTGGCCGGCGTGGCTTACTGGGTAAATGAGTACAGGGCAAAACGTGGAGAATCTGAGCTTTCCAAGAAGGATGCGCTTATTCAAAAGATGTACGACTGGGTAACTTCAGAATATGATGCCGGAAGAGTAACAGTCATCAGCGACCGTGAGCTGAAGGACAGGTATGAGGAGTATGCAGAAATCTCTGCGGGCTGATCAAAGTCTCCGGATATTTTTACAGACAGAAAAAACAAATTATATTTTCTTAATTGTATCAATAAGTTCCAAATCGGCAGGAAGCCATCTGACTTCATCGAATTCTTCCGGTGAAAACCACCTGGCTTCCATGGCTTCCTTTAATACTAACTGTCCTGATCTTATCTCTGCATAAAAGCAGTCCATTGACAGATGGAAGTCCGGATAATCATATTCTACAGTTCGGATCAATTCACCAACATCGATTTCCGCTGTCAGTTCTTCTCTAATCTCTCTTACAAGTGCCTGCTCCGATGTTTCACCGGATTCTATCTTTCCGCCGGGAAACTCCCACCAGCCTTTATATTCTCCGTAACCTCTTGACGCAGCAAAATATTTTTTCTTTCCATTTACAGTATCACTGATCACTGCTGCTACTACACGGACATACTTAAGGACATCACCAGACTCTGCGATACAGACTTTATCTCCTTCCGAAATCTTATGTGATGCAAGATATGCTTCGGAGATTTCAAGATGTTTTACTCCGTTATCTGAATTATCCACAGAACATTTTTCCAGACGCATCAGCGCCATGGGTGTTTCTCTCCCTGTTTCCTCACATCCGTAGTCAGCCTCAAAAATATTCTTTACAATATATATTTCCATAGCAACCTCATACTTACTTCAGAACGCTCTTAATCCGGACATTTGTTCATAACCGTCACAGAGTTTCACGTGCTCTGCTCTTAGCGCCGCTTCTGGTCATAAAGCTGCGCATCAGCTTCCTCTATCACATCCTTGAGCACTGACTGCTCTGTCACTTTGGCCATGCCTATACATACAGTAAGATCATACGGGCTGTTTGCATCACTGTTAAGCCTTTTTAGATGTCCGTGTATGCTCTCCATCAGATGCCTGATCTCCTGCTCTCCTTTTTTCCGGTCTGCCCAGGCTAAAACCACGAATTCATCTCCGCCATATCTCGATATGCTGCTCTTGCCGGCATAATCACGGCATCCAAGCCTGAGCGCATCGGCAATCCTTATAAGCGCCGTATCCCCTTCCAGATGACCGTAGGTATCATTAATATGCTTAAATCTGTTGGCATCTACCAGCATAAGATAAAGATCCTGGGTATCATGAGTGTGCATCCAGCTCTCGAATCTGTAGGCAAGCTGTTTCCTGTTGTTCAGCATAGTAAGGGGATCCACTGATATCATCTGTTCTATCCACTCCAGGTAAAGTAGAAGCGTGGACAGGGAAAGTGCGGCACAGGCAAGCGGCAGCTGCGGATAGATAAACTGCAGTATACCTGCTCCTGCCGGAGCGAGCGGAAAAAGCGACAGAATGATCAGCTGCCTGCGCAGGGCAAATTTTTTCTTATTGAAGATTCCAAGAAAGGCACGGAAACAAGTGATGAAAACATATGTATAAGAAAGCAGGTACTGTACGACAAAGAATGTTCCGCGACGGTATATTCCCTCATCATCAACATAGAATAAAATACCGGTAAATACATTGATCAAGAGAAGAACAGCCATGACAAATACCGGTATCAATGCTAACCGCACCCTTCTGCGATCCTCTACAAAGCTCGAACCCTGAATATACTCAAAATATATAAACCAGAAGTAGCACATCAATGCTGTCGAGAAGAAATAGACCGTTTTGGTAAGCATGATCATTACAGTTCCACAGGGAAAGAGGTCATGCACTCCCATTACATACAGGGTGTCAGACAGGAAAAAAAAGACCTCCGCTCCGATGGACATAGCAAAATTCCGCTGTGCCACCATTTTTGAAAGCCCATTCGTTTTAAAACCAATGATGCCAACAAGAACTATCGCCACCAGATTGATTTCCGTATATAACAATGTATAAAGCATTTCAGAATTCATACACCCTTGTACTCCACACAAAGCATGGTCAGGTCATCAAACTGCACCGCTTCACCCACAAAAGCATTCACTGCCTCGTGTACCGTTTCCAGGATAACCTCCGGAGTTTCATTCTTTGCACTATTTACAGACTCAATTGTTCGCTTCATTCCAAAGAGCTCTTCCCCAGCATTTGTAGCTTCAGGAACACCATCGGTATATACAAACAGTTTTGAACCGGGTTCCATTTGAAGTTCATATTCATTATACTTCATCCTTGCCATACCACCCAATACAAATCCATGCTTGTCCTTAAACTCCTCAAAATCACCTCCCGGATGCATGATGACCGGATTTTCATGACCGGCATTTGCAGCCACAAGCCTTCCGGTAGATATCTCCAATATTCCGATCCATACTGTTACAAACATCTTCTTCGTATTATTCTCGCACAGCTTCAAATTCACAGCCTTTAGTACCTCCTTGGGAGAATTTCCGCTTAAGGTATATGTCTGTATCAGACTCTTAGAAAGCATCATGAATAATGCAGCCGGAATGCCCTTATCTGAAACATCTGCTATGACTATAGCCAGGTGATCCTCATCTACAAAGAAAAAATCATAGAAATCTCCTCCAACCTCCCTGGCCGGAGTCATGGATGCAAATATATCAAACTCAGTTCTATCCGGAAATGCAGGAAATGTCTGTGGCAGCATATCGGCCTGAATCTGTCTGGCAACGGAAAGTTCAGCACCGATTCTTTCTTTCTCTGATGTCACTTTCACCAAATCCGAAACATACTCTGCAAGAGCGCCCTCCATCGATGAAAGGCTTTCATACAGAATTCCTATCTCGTCTTTGTTTTTAACATTTACTTTTTCAAAAAGGTGCCTGCCGAAACGCTCTTCCGGAGGCATTTCAAGGGACTCTGCAGAGTTAAGGCATTCTGCCGCCGCTGCCATATCACGAACAGGTTTGACAAGCAAGTGAAGTGATACAAAACCAACTATTGTAAGTGAAATCAGCAGGATTATGGCAGACTCAGCCATTATCCACAGCATCAGCTTGACTATCTCTTCTGCAATGTTAAAAGCCGCATAAAAGACAAAGAGATGATATGTCTTTTCCTCTATCTGAAACGAAAGCAGCCTATGTTCTCCCCCAATACGCCTCTTATCCAACTGAATATCACTTTCGTCATAGGGAAAGACTGCCGATTTTATTTGATCTGTATCCTCCCTCTCCAGATAATATGAATTAAAGAGCTCAGTCTTTGTAAAAATATTTCCTTCAAAATCATCTGGACTCATTCTTTCTGTCACAGCAAATTCACAGCGGTACTCTTCCCCCTGATTCTGCATAACAAGAACATCCGTAACTATGGTATTGTCAATCACATCCTGTAGTTCATCACGGAGAACCGCTTCTTCCTCCGGCAAATTATCAGATGTAAAAACTTCCTTATGCTTTTCTACGATTCTTTCACTCAGATTAATCAGCGACAATATACTCTCATCTGCATTATTTGAAGCAAAACCAAGAAATAATATGCCGCTTATCAGCGTAATCGGAACAATCATTAAAAGAGCTATAGCAACAAACCCAAGAACGACTTCTACTCTAAGTGATCTGTTTTTTTTCTTTTTCTCTTTAGTTCCACTCATAAGTCTCACTCGATACTTACTACTTCATCAAAACCGGTCAGTTCAAGAATTTCCTTTATAGCCTCATTAGCATTTATGACTTTGATCTGTTCGCAATCATTATCCTCAAGGTACTGTTCTGCCTCCAGGATAGTCCTTAGTCCGGCTGATGATATGTACTCAAGCTTCTCCATATCGATTGTTATAGCTGTTGTATTTTCAAGAGCCGCACCAATCTTTTCCTCAAACTTAGGAGAAGAGAGTGCGTCAAGACGCCCTTCAAGAGTTACCACAAGTTTCCCGTTTTCTGCTGACATATTAATTTTTAGCATGTTTACCCTCTCACGAATCCGGATGTTTCTTTGTCAGATCAAAGCTGACAATTACGTTATTGTTTTCCAATGAATGAACATATCTGATGCTCTCAGAAATACTTCCAATAACTTTAAGTCCCATACTCTTTACCTTGCCATATTTCTTTTGGTCACTAAGTGCACGCGCAATATTTTTTTCTACATCAAACATCGGACAATTATCTTTCAGCCTGAGTACAAGTTCATCCTTTGTATATACAACCCTGAGATCTATTCCCGGATTATTCTTGCACATCGGAAATCCAAAGTTAATTATGTTTTCAGCCAGTTCCTCAAAGCATACTGACGCTTTCACCGCAATACTTTCATTCAGGCCATGGCCCCGGCAGAATAACTGTATCTGCCTTGTCACAAGAGAAATATCTTTCTTATTTCTCACGTCAATGGATATGATATCCCCAGGTTTAGCGTGAAAATCCGCAGGAAGATTCAAATAGTCGGACACATGCGGAATTATTCTCTTCGACTTAACAAAATAATATACCCATACGCTTAAGGCCGATAGCACCATACATAGAAGATTTGTTCCGAGAACACCATAAGCCCCAAATAATTTTCCAAGAATAAAAGCCCCTAAAACCAGAAAGATCAGTGAATTAAGCACCAAAAGAATCTGCATGTTCCTGGTCTTATGTATCGCCTGAAGATAGGTTATCCTGGACTTGACTATCGCATATAGAGGTGCATACGGAGCTATAAGACATACTCCAAAAACCGCCATACTGTATGCTTCGTCAATTTTTTGCAGATAAAGAGATGCTAACGGCCTTGCAAGTACAAGAAAGAGAACCGTAATGACTCCCACAAATATTGCAGTATAGCGATGAACAAGATTACCTACTTCCCTGATAGATTCATCATCCTTCTCTCCGTAAAAAACTCCGATTTGGAGAGATGTTGAATCTGCAAGTCCAACCCCCATAAACTCTGCAAAATCCATAAGCTGCTTTTCAACAGCCATGGCCGTCATTGCTGTTGAACCTCCGTAATGAATTATGATCTTGTTAATAAAGATCGGTGCTATTACATTACTCAGTCTTCTCAAAGCCTTTTCAGTTCCAAAGGAAAGAACTTTCAGCATTTCCTTAAAGCTAGTATCAAGCTTTGTAAAATGCAGCATTCTGTCCTTGTTTCTGAAATGCAGCAAAAGATATAACAAGGCTACAAGATTGCTCAGCGATGTAGCAAGTCCGATTCCCAGAACACCGGCTTTTATCAACACTGCTACAAGATCCAATAATATATTGGAACCCGCCAGAACAAATGACGCTCTCATCACTCTCTTCCGTCCGCTGTCAAGCTGGCAGCCTGCGGAAACAATATTGGAAATTACAATTATGGGGAAACCGATAGCAAGTCCCCTTATGTAAAGTACCGCCTGAGCACTCAGCTCAGCACCATTGCCGGAAGCTCCAAAAAGAGCCGCAAGCTGTTCTGCAAATATAAACTCGACTCCCATAAAGACAAGCGAAAGAACGCCGGCTATATAGAATACCGCTGAAAAAATCCTGTTAAAGTCTTTCAGATTTCCCCGGCCCAGCTCCTGTGCACATGTAATCTGCATTCCCTTTGCAAATAATCCGCTTACTATACCAAAGATACTGAACATAGGGCCACATATAGCAACCGATGCAAGCGATTTTGCATCATAAAAATTACTGACTATCAGACCGTCTATGAGGTTCGAGCAGATGTTTGCCATTTCTATGAGAGAAAAAGAAACAAATAAATTAAAGAAACTCTGTCTAGTTACCAGCCATCTTGAATTAATTTTTTTATTTCCTATCTTTATACCCAATTTACTATACGTTTATTCCATTCTTTCCATATATGATTAACTCGTCCATTGTATCATTTCCGATTCACACGGATTGTTCCGCGCCCACACAATCCTACCCACATTCGGACTCCCTTGGGGCTTACGCCCCACTTCGTCCTCATGTGGGCGGCGCCCCAAGTACTTAACTCACACCGCAAGCAAGCTTGCGTGTTAGAAAGTACTTGGGGCTTGTGAATCATATTATAATCCCATCCAGATGATCACATTCATGCTGAATGATCTGGGCAATGTGCCCTTCATATTCCTACACATGTTCCTTAAAGGATTCATCCTGATACTGAACTTTTATCTTTTTAAATCTTTTGGTCCTGCGAAGTCCGTCCAGGGATAGACAGCCCTCTTCTGTTTCATAGAGATGAGACTTCTGCAGTATCACCGGATTTATCATTACCACATCCACAAATCCCATGGATACTATGATTATCCTCTTTTTATAGCCGATCATATTTGCAGCCATACCCACGCATCTTTCATGGTTGGCCTTTAACGTATCTCGCATGTCTGCAAATATTGCTATATCCGCTTCAGTTGCTTCCTCAGATTTCTGTCCGAGAAAAAATGTATCCCGCACTATTTCTCTATTCATTCTTCTTCACAGCTCCATGTTGTGGATTATCATAACTATTCAAAATCCGCTGCATCTTTAGATTACAGTTGTCCGCAATTGAAGATTTGCTTTGCAAATAGCAGACTGTCGTCATCAAATTTACTCTTCAGTACGTCCGTGACAACAAGTACTTAGAACTATCCTGAATAGTTACGACTTAGCTTCCTTATAATAGAAAATTATAGCATCTGCATTCTTTATGCTCAACAATAATGCATCTCTTACGCCCCTACCCGTCCCGTCTTGCTGAGTTCGGCATAAACTGAAAAGTTTCTTATGCAGTCAGTACGATAATAAAAAAATCCCCAACCATTTCAGGTCAGGGACTTTTCCTCAGTTTGTTTGCTTATGCTTGTTTTCAATATCACATCAGTACCACATCCATGCCCAGAGTTCTGGGGCGATCGGGATATTTACTTGGATTGTTTTTCAAGCTGTCATATTTAAATACCATGCAGCGTGATCCGACTTCCGCTTTCCTGTAGCTCGGTCTGTGTGAAATCTGATATTCTTCCTCTATGCCCCTCTCATCCCTTATTCTAAAATAATACACTATACATCTGCCTGTGAAGGTTCCATATTTCTCTGTCACTGTACCTGTCATCACCGTATACTCACCATTTTTTACTTCGTTAACCTTTCTCTTCATTGCATAAACAAGGCATGAATGTACCAGTACAACACCGATTGCCACGATTGCAAAACTTATGTTACCGCTAGAAATAACATGAAAAGCTTCTATAACAAAGAACGCATCTATAAGCAGGCCGAAAAAGAAGAACTTGTATAAGGTCCCTTTCTTCCTCTTAATAAGACTGTCAGCGACCCATTGCTCGCTTGCCGTGATATTCCTGAAAGAAGAGGTCTGGTCCAGACGGTCGGCCCTTACGCCACCTGATTTCCTATCGAAAAATAAAGCAATTATCACTAATCCCACACTAAGTAATATTCCAATCCTGAAAATCCACATTTTTATTTTCTCCCTATGAATTCGATTTTTGATTGTAATTTATCCCTGACAGTCACCATTATAAATCAACTGACGATGTAAAATATATGTTCAATGCAGCAATTATATTTATTGAAATTTGCTGATTTAGCAAATTAAGCAAGGTAATTCCATAACCCTCCGGTCATGTCTTGCTGCGTTTGGCTTAGCTGACAAATCCTTTGCGCAATCCGTGGGATAAATAAAAAGAGATCATCGAAGTCTTCGAGATCTCTTTCATCTGTCCGGATTTAAAAATACAAACACCATGGGTTTTATATCTCTCCGGCATCACTAAGCCAGTCAAGGACAGTTTCTACATCAATATCCAAAATTTTAGCAATATATTCCGTATCACATCCTGTCTGATACATCTTTATTGCTATCGTTTTTGCTTTCTCTCCTTTCTCTCCTTCTTCTGCCTCAGACTCTGTTACCCTAGCAAACCTGTCGTCCCCGGTCAATACTGTCATTAACTGCAGCACCTCGCGGACATGCTTCATCTCATCATGCGAGCGCTTATTATACGATTACATTTATTCTTGCTGTTCTACATCCTCTGCGTGATAGCGGCCTATCAAGCGCATCGCCTGATCCTCTCCGAAGTTGTACTCACGGATAAATTTTATTGTACTCTTTTCTGTGTATTTCTCATAATCGGAATCCATTATCTGGCAGTACTGAGACCAGTACCTTCCGTCCGCTTTCAGTACCGGTGCCGCATCCGGATATACTTCAAAAGCCAGATCCTTTGGCGGATTCCTAAGGCTTAAGTCGTAGGCCGCGATCCATCTGTCCGGAAGCGAAAATACAAAGGCCAGGTACCATACGGTGACAAAGACCGTGATCAGCCGGAAGAAAGGAATCTTTTTATATATGCCCACTATAAGCAGCGTGGTCCATACGGCCAATACTGCCAATAGCCAGAAGACATATACTCTCAGATGACTTAATCCGTATACGCTGACATACAGATACATCCTGAGTGCCGAAGATGTGATCATCACATAAGTACACAGGCTGATCAGCACCAGTACAACTTTCAGAACCGCATTGTCCTTGAAAAACTTCTTGCAAAATGACACCAGTATCAGGTTTAGTATAGTGACTGCAAGGAGCTGATAGAAGCCTTCGTGTGCATACTCTGCATATGTATAGCCACCGGGCAATTCCATTTTTCCCACCAGATAAATAAACTGTATACCGCTGAAGAAAATGTACACCAGTGCGATCAGACTGTTGAAAGTGATTGCCACCACTGCGTCAAACTTTCTGCCTTCCTTGGACTCATAGAATTTCTCATCCGGCAGGCTGCCGATCCAACCGTAGAATGCAAGGAACCCTATGAAAATCTTAAATGGTACACCAATATAATCAACGCTGAACTTCGGCAGCTTAATGCTATTAAATATGTCTGAAACAATATCACCGAATATCAGGTCAGCAGAGCTTAAAAGCGCCAGTATCACAGCAAGCAGAGGAACAGCTATCACCAAGCCTATCACAACGCTCCTCACTGTCTTCTTGCCTTTGGTCTCCTGCCCGGCGTGAGCCTTCCTGTAGGCATATCTTTCGGTAAAAGGTCTGGCGATATTCATCAGAGGTGTAAAAAGCATTATGAGCATCTTGAGCATCTGGCCCGTGATCTCTGTAGCCTCCTGATCACAGTACTGCTTTAGCAGCAGACAGATAAATATAAGAAATATCCCCACTCCGTCTGCCCACTGTATATCGGGCGACGAAGTAATACACTTTGATACGGAAAGCAGTACCAGTGAAATACAGTAAAAAAGTTTGATACCGATCCGGCCGTTTGATTCCTTTATCAGGCTTTTACCCATACTCTTTGCATCCCAGGCAAGAATCCCCAGCATCACCATAGTAAAAACAGGAAAGGTTACAGCCGCACGGTTTCTGTACAGAAGCACTACTGCTGCCACAGCAAGGATAAGGGACTTTACGAAAACCCTCTCATATACGGAGGGGCGCACCTGCTTAACAGGCGCTGCGTAGTTGTAGTTAGTCGGGCGGTCCGCCATACCGGATGCCGGTACACATCCCGACTTGATATAGTCTTCCTGACCGAAAGTTGCATTTGTACTATCGGCTGTGGCTATTGACGAATCTGTCATTTCAGTGCTGTCACAGGCGACCGTTGAAGCCGTGCCGGATGCAGGTATGTAGTCCGGATGAATAGTTTTATTATTATCAGATTCCATCTTCCTCTTCCTCCTCTTCTCTGTACTCAAGGATATCCCCCGGCTGGCAGTCAAGGGCTTTGCAGATTGCCTCAAGCGTGGAAAACCTTACTGCCTTAGCCTTGTTGTTTTTCAGGATAGAAAGGTTTGCAAGGGTGATGTCTACCTCTTCGGCCAGCTCCTTCAGTCCTTTTTTTCTTTTTGCCATCATTACATCAAGATTTATTATTATTGCCATAGTATGCTTTTATCCCCTTATCCATTGGTTTCTTATATATATGCCTGATGATTTCTTCTATAATATATGGCCTCTGATATATGCCGGTTGTTTTCCGCTGCTGTTATAAACTCTGTCAATGTCTTTCCCTGCATTATCAGGATTCTCATTTACAGACAGCATAATCTTGCATACGTTATAACTATATGCACTTCCTCAGATTGTCAGATCATTTTCCTGCTTGTAGCGCACCGCTTCCTCGAATACCAGTGCGAGCACTTTACTGAAAAGTCCGGCAATGGTAAAGACCAGGATCACCACCAGGATTGCCGTAGTGGGATAGACTATGCAGCGCACTACTGACATCATCACGATAAAAAAGCTCCAATTGCCCATCTTCTGCAGGCTCACCACATTCGCATCCACAAAGCAGTCCTCTGCAAGAACAGTCCGGAAGATACGTCGCAGCTCCCTTATCAGGATCACGGCTGCCACCCCCAGCACGAAGTAGATGATCACTGCCGCCTCGTAGTGCTCCTCCCATGGCTTATAGAATTTTCCTCCGAATCGGATCGAGAAAGGAAGGCTAAGCGTTACCACGATCCCCGCATAAAACATAAAATCCAGAAGATACTTTACCCACTTTGTCAGTAACAGTTTCTTTTTTCTTGTGTCCATTGATGATCTGTCTCCTTATAGTATTTGACGATTTTTCTTATTTGATATCTTATCTTTTCAAACTTTATCATGCCTTCCGGTTTCGGCATTTATCCAAAACTTCCCGGTATCCCGGCATGTACTGTACTGCGATGACATTTTCCGGGTGTGCCAGCGTCATATACAGTACGATAACAAAGAACCATTCCAGCGGCTTCATCATGAAATAAACGATATCGCATGCAGTCCTGGTACGGATACATCTTGCAATGGGGAATCCGTACTTATCGTAAAAACTGCGGACTACATGGTGCAGACGCGGTGTCTTCCACTCAAGCACCAGCTCAAACGCATTGGCAACCTCCAGCTGTCTGTTTACCACCACCTTATGCCCATGCCGTTCCCCCATACGGAGCGGCTTCACAATTTTCTTATGGCCGCCTGCTGCCACAGTGCACAGATAATGCTCATCCACCTGTACATTTTGCGGCGGGATCATCTGGGACAGGTTCCAGTCAGCCGTCTCCGTCCAGGTTGCGATCAATGCATCCGGACGCTGTCCCAGGAGAACCGAGATTCCAAGTACCACTCCTAACAGCGGAATTGCCGCAAGAAGTGCGATCACCGGCCAGTTCTGAGCCTTGCCGAGCAAGCCTTCATGCCAGGCAAGTTTCTTATCATCCTTATCCGCAATAGCTAGCATAACTTCATGTACATCATTCCATTCTTTGATCTTCTCACGGATCAGCGAACACATCATAATGATCAGGTTGAAGGGAAGGATCATCAGCGGAACTGTATTGACGAAATGTCCCCCTCTGAGCGGTATTATGTGAATACACCAGATTATGCAGGTAACCGCTGCCGGATACATCGCTGCGATTGACAGTACAGAGATCAGTGGCGGTGTATTATCCATTCTGCGCATGGCCAATATCACAAATCCTACTAAGCCAATCAGCATGATCACGATATATATACCCCTGGTCTCCGAATTCAGTATCTGATGTACCTGTTCGTTTATCAACTGTTCGTTCCAGGGTTGATCCTTCACATTTTCCAAAGCAACACCCGCGTATATATAACTCACCAGCAGACCGAGAATAACAGTTAATGCCCAGCAGAGTCTTTTGAGTTTCATCTTCGGATAAAAAAGACCTATTATATTCGCAATACTTAGCACAACCGGAGATGTCAGCGATACTATAAGCAATGTAACTCCGATAATCATCGGCAAAATATTTTTCATGAACACTTTCCCGTCCTCCTTTCGTCCTCCTTTTTACCGCTAAGTATACCATCTCATTTTTGTTTGTCAATAAAAAGTTATCGTTTTTCGATAATTATTTATCAATTAACAGAGGTTAAGTCTCTCCATTACGGCTTTCGGAGCTGCCTTACAACACAAAAAAAGACCTGCTTTTAAGCAGGCCTGAAAAAATTTCGTGGTTATTATCATCCCCTAAGATACTTTATCAGATTTGTACTGCCCTATTCCTTAGCACCGCCTTCAGCATCTCCAGCGGCTGAATCCTTGACTTCCTTCTTTACATACTTTATCCTGTCATTCTCTTTCTTAGGCATGGGAGCGCCCTTTATCTCGCTGCCCTCAGGAGTATCGGCAGTAACACCGAAGCGTTTGAACACTTTACGGGCGGTGAATGATGTCCCATACGCGATAACTGCAAAAAGGACAAAGAGCCACAGATACCAGGTATACAGGAATACATAAGGGAAGTAAATGGTCACGCCAAGGGGTACAGTCCATGCAAGAATGATCTTTATACAGCCTCCAAGATTGCTGATAGAGAGAAGAAAGGCATTCTTTATGGTGCCTATGACCGTATTTTCAAATCTGGCCAGAAGCGGGAAGAGATATGGCAGCGTCACAGCCAGCGCTACTATCCCTATTCCCATAAATATCGTGTAAAATGTAGCCAGCGGCCCCTCGTAAGTATTGGTATAAAGGAGCATGCCAAACAGCGACACAAGCGCTAGCAGTATCAGCATCCATATAATAGTCGCCTTCTTGAAATTCTTTTTGAATGCTCCCCAGAATCCGGCAAATACTTTTCCCTCACGCTTGTCGATCATCCGCAGCGTCACAGTATACATTGCCGTCACGGATGCACCGATGGTGACAACGGGAAGTGAAAACAGCAGGAATAAAAGGTTAAGCGTAAAAAGGCTTCCTAATGTATCCAGCACCGATATGAGCGGTGACGGTTTATCATGTGGGTTTGACGCCATATTTATCCTCCTTGCCGAGCACTTTGTGCGAGGCACGCGCGGCGAATATCAGATTCGCCGCTGCGATCGGGCGATTTGGGCTCAGCACAAATCGCTGGTGAAAAATCGACTCTTTCAGAGCGATTTTTCACACTATCTTCTTTCTGCCGCACTTACTGGGCTTTGTTATTTTCCTCTACCTTGCCCGCTACTGCATCGCACATATCTGCAATATTTATCTTGTCCAAGGTATCCATATCAATATCCAGCTGATCCACACCGGACTGTCCCAGCCAGTTCTCCTGAAGCTTAGGGATCATATCTTCAGCATTCTTGCTGGCAATGTATTCGATAAGAAAGGACTTATACTCATCATCAACTTTTTTGTCCATCCTGACTACCATGAAACCGGCATCCGTCTCCACTACATCAGAAATATCTCCGTCTTCAAGGCCTGCGATAAGCTCGTTTAATTCAGGTGTATACATTCCGTCAAAGTTATGCTCTAAACCGGAATAGTTCACTACCTCGTACTCTACGACCAGGTCCTCCATACTCTCGCCATTCTGAGCACGTGATGCAAGCTCTTCGGCATCAGCCTTATTCGCTGCAATCTCCTCATCGGAAAGCATGATGGGAGCACCGTTTTCATCAGTCTTCACAGCATTATTCTCATACTGTACAGAGGGGAAAAGCGCATAGTAGACCGTGTGGCAGTTCATATCCTTATACTGATCCTCAAAAAGAGCAATATTGTCACTTACAAGATCTTCGGTTGACTTATCGATCAAGGCCTGAATATAAACCTGCCTGTCAAACATATCCGAAACGCATTCCCTGTCTATGCCGTAGCTTTCAAGGAATTCCTGGCCAAAAAAATTATAGAAATTTTCCTCACCGGAATCTGCATTTGCTCTTTCCTCATCGGAAGGTTCCAGATCAAGCGTCTTTGCCAGCTCATACTCCACATACTCGAGCTTCATCTGTGCAATGACCGAGCTTTTTATGGAAGTCTCCATCTGTGAATTCACCTGATCCTTTGTAGTACCGGTATTGTAAATGTACTGGAGCAGGTACAGATTATAGTCGTCCATATTTACCTTGCTGTCGGCTATGGTCATCACCTCCGCAGCTTGGGCATCAGCAACAGACATTACTTCCTTATGTTGGGTGCAGGCAGATAATGCCAGCACAGCTGCGCATGCCATCGCCGCTATAATATTCTTCTTTTTCATAATTTCCTCCTTTTTGCCGTTTATACGGCTCCGCACAAAGAATCTGTGTATACAGATTCTATATGCGAAAATTAACACCCGGCTGCCATACGGCATCTGTGTTCATTTGAAAATATATATCCTCCCATTGCAGGTAAAACCTACACCGCTGATATTACCCCAAAGCAGCGTAAAACTCAACGGTTTTCACAGAATTGTCACATTAATTTTTTTCAGAAAACAGCTATTTCTGCCCTAAATAGATTGAACAATTCAGGCTCATAATATACATAACAAACGGCCATCCTGTACAGATGACCGTTTGCTCATTTCTCCTGATTTTCAATTGATAGGCACTGATGCATCACAGCAGCCGCAGATATGCCTTTCCGATAATTAATTTACTGCGTTCATTACATCCTTAACCAGGTTGTAACAGTCTTCGCAGATCGTCATGTCCTCACCGGTAGCAGAACTCTGGAAAGTATAGGACTTTCCGGTCTTCTCCTCACCACACATTTCACAGGTAAATGTGGATCCGCATGCTGTCAGTGACATTGTCAGCATAACAGCCGCAATTGCAGTTAAAATAATCTTTTTCATAGTTTCCTCCCCGTGCAGGCAAATATACATTGCTCCGCTTTTTTTAATACCGTACTATAATAGCACCACTCTCTGTTAATGTAAATGTCCCGTATACAGTCTCACTCCACAGTCACATCCGGAAAATTATTTTCTATTATTTCCGGTTTCATTATCTAACAGATTATCGGGATCAGTGGCTTCCGTCCAGGGTGTAATAAATAGTATCACCCATGCTATGATGGAACAGAGTTTTAATGGCATAGTCGATCCCTATCCGTGAAAAGCTTAAAGAAGCAGATAAGGCGCTCAGACCACTGCCTTATAAAGTGGGGATAAATATAGCACAGAAGTTCATGTTCCGGGCAAGGAAAGAGAAAAAGGCGTAAAAGAACACAAAATCTTCACAAAAGAATTAGCACTCACCTCTTGACAGTGCTAACAATCAGGTGTATAACATAGTCAGAACAAAGGAAATAGAGAAGATCCTAAAGAAGGACATAGAAAGATCAGGATCCGAACACTCCTTCCCCTTGCTCATGAAACCTATAGTTAATAGCTTTTATGAAAAAGGAGGAATGACTTATGTTACTGCCTAGTATTTTTGGAGAGAGCTTGTTAGACGACTGGATGGACTTCCCGGGGATGGATTTACCCGACATCGACAGGAAACTGTATGGCAAGCATGCAGCTAATGTCATGAAGACGGATGTTCGCGAACACGATGATGGTTATGAGGTAGATATAGATCTGCCGGGCTTTAAGAAAGATGAGATCAGTCTTTCACTTGAGAACGGATACCTGAGTGTAAATGCAGCCAAGGGTCTGGATAAGGACGAGAAGGACAAGAAGGGCAAACTGATACGTCAGGAGCGCTACGCAGGTTCTATGACAAGAAGCTTTTATGTAGGCGAAGCGATCACCGAGCAGGAGATCAAGGCAAAATTTGAAAACGGTGTATTGCAGCTGAGCATACCTAAGAAAGAAGCGCCTAAGGTTCCTGAAAAGAAACTGATAGCCATCGAAGGATGATGCTTTGGCATCACGGATAAGAATTAAATGAAGGGCGGCGGAGTAAAAGCTCCGCCGTCTTTTTACATTTGTGGACACCCGGGTGTATCTGTGATATTCTTTGAATAATGGAAAAGCTGATAACCATTGATAATGTATCAAAATCATATGTTGGAAAATATGTCCTGGATACCGCCGGGATCCTGTTGATAGCGCTGCATATGTTCGTATTCTCACTGGCTGTGATGCGGCGTATCTGCAAGATAAATGATTGTGTTTTATTCATTGTAATGCT
>CAMOJK010000034.1 GCA_946616835.1 uncultured Lachnospiraceae bacterium | reverse complement strand
TCTGCAGGCTTATGTTCATAAAGGAAGCAGGTGTGGAGCTGCCGGCGGAAATCGTCCTGTTTCAGGGATTGCCAAAGTCCGATAAGATGGATTTGATAGTTCAGAAGGCAGTTGAGCTTGGAGCTTCCGGGATCGTTCCTGTTGCAACGTCGCGCTGCGTTGTGAAACTGGATGAAAAGAAGGCCGGACAAAAACGCGAACGCTGGCAGAAGATAGCCGCTTCTGCGGCGGAACAGAGTAAGCGCAGCGTGGTTCCCGAGGTTTCCATGCCGGTATCATTTGCGGAGGCGGTGGCAGAGGCGGAAAAAATGTCTGTGGCAGCCATACCCTATGAGCTGGCTGAAGGAATGGCGGCGACAGGGAATTTCATAAACAGGCTGAAGAAGTTTACTGCCGGTGGGAACAGACCTGTGGCAGGCATATTTATAGGACCGGAGGGCGGCTTTACAGAGGAAGAAATAAAGCTTGCCGAAGAAAAGGGAATCCAGCCTATATCTCTGGGACGCAGGATCCTGCGGACAGAGACCGCCGGGCTTACTATCCTTTCGATCCTTATGTATGAGCTTGAAAATATATGAGACTTGCTAATGCGATGAAAAGAGGCAAAAATGGAAATCTATCTTGATAATTCCGCTACTACAAGGGTGCTACCCGAAGTGGCAGAGCTTATGAATAAAATATATACAGAAGATTACGGTAATCCCTCAAGCGCCCACAGGAAAGGCGTTGAAGCTGAGGAATATTTAAGAAAAGCGGGAAAGACGCTTTCTAAGATACTCAGATGCAAACCGCAGGAAATAGTGTATACATCCGGCGGTACGGAAAGCGACAATCTGGCGCTTATCGGAACCGTGCATGCCAAAAGGCGTCAGGGCAGCCATCTGATAACTACTCAGATAGAGCATCCGGCTGTTCTCAGGACCATGGAATACCTGGAAAGAGAAGAGGGGTGCAGCGTGACCTACCTGCCTGTGGATGCAGAAGGTCATGTATCGGTAGAAACAGTCGAAAAGGCGGTAAATGACAAGACCGTGCTTGTATCCGTTATGCATACAAACAACGAGATAGGTGCAGTGCAGCCGGTGGAAGCCATTGGGGCGATGCTTAAGAAAAAATATCCCGGGGTGACATTCCATGTGGATGCTGTGCAGGGATTCGGAAAGATGCCAATTTACCCGCATAGTGCGGGAATAGATCTTATGAGCGTGAGCAGCCACAAGATACATGGACCGAAGGGCGTGGGGTTATTATTTGCAGATGAAAAAGTAAAACTTGCCCCGGTCATATTCGGCGGAGGGCAGCAGGCCGGAATGAGGTCCGGAACGGAGAATGTTCCTGGGATAGCCGGTATGGCGCTGGCAGCGGAAAAACTCTGCGGGGAAATGGAAAAGGATGAGGCAGCCTTACGTTCCCTGAAAAAGTATTTTGGTGACAGACTGTCCGAACTTGAAGGCATACAGCTTAACGGCCCTGAGGCTGAGGGCAGCGCCCCACATATCTTAAGTGTTTCATTTAAGGGCGTCAGATCCGAAGTCCTTCTGCATGCACTTGAGGAGAAGGGGATTTACGTGTCGGCAGGAAGTGCCTGTGCGACCCATAAGAACACTGTTTCGGACACACTGCAGGCAATAGGTCTGGAAAAATCCCTGATGGATTCCACCTTAAGATTTTCATTTTCTGTTTTTACAACGAAAGAAGAGATAGACTATACACTTGAGGTGATCTCAAAAGAATTACCGGAACTCAGAAAATATACAAGGTATTGATAATATGCTTCCTTTCAGGACAAATGTCACAATATTTATAGTTGAATTCCTTTGTGCGGTACTTCTGCATGCTTTTTACGTGTATTCAAATATGGGGCCTGAAAATGCATTTTATGTAGCGCTGGGTCTTGTGCCAGTGCTTTTAGTGTTCCTTATTTCACTCAGGCTTACCAGGGAGAAGCTGGTTATAAGATGTCTTATGTACACGGGGGTAGCTTCTTTTTACTATATCTGTACAGCTGCACATACGGAAGCGATGTTAGTATTTATGCTTTTGGTTATGGGCATAGATATTGCTCTTTTCCTTGATCAGCCAATCATAATAGAATATTTTGGCGGTTCTACGGTGCTGATGGTGATACTTGGGATATTCCGGTCAGAGGCGATAACTGAGTTTTTCCCTATGACCCAGTATGTTGCTTATTTGACCATGTATGCCTTTTCCGGTGTGGCTATGGTGTTCATTACATACAGTATCAACCGGTATAAGGTTCAGATGGAAGAAAAAAATGAGATCGCAAGGGAGGCTCTGGAAGCAAAGTCAAATTTCCTTGCAAATATGAGCCATGAGATCCGTACCCCGATGAATGCCATATACGGTATCGCCGAGATCATGGAGGGAACGGTCAGGAATAAGGATCAGCAGGAATACATAATGATGATAAAAAGGTCATCTGAAAATCTGCTGTACATTATCAATGAGATACTGGATTTTTCAAAAGTAGATGCCGGGAAGCTGGAGATAGTGGACGAACCATATAATTTTAACGAGATGCTTCAGGATGTGGTTACAATGATGGAGCTTCGGGCCAGGGAGAAAAATCTGCAGCTTCGTCTGGATATGCCGCGGAATATACCGAAACTTCTGGGAGGCGACGAAAAGCGCGTAAGGCAGATCCTCATAAATATAATGAATAATGCCATCAAGTTTACAAACAGAGGTTCAGTGACTCTGAAGGTGACCTGGGAAGAAGCTGTAGGATTTCCCATACCTCAGGGGACTCTTACCATGAAAGTTATCGATACCGGTATAGGTATCGCAAAAGAAAATATGAGTATGCTCTTTACTGCTTTCGGACAGGTTAACACCAAAAAGAACCGGAATGTGGAGGGTACAGGACTAGGTCTTGCTATTTGTAAAAATCTCGTCGATGAAATGGGCGGCGTGATAAGTGTTGAATCGGAACTTGATAAGGGCTCTGTATTCACGGTGGCCATCCCCCAGAAGATAGTTGATGATGCACCTGATGATTATGAGATAAAACGTCTGGACAACATAATACCGGGCGGCGGATATTCAGCGGATTTTGTGGCTCCTAAGGCAAGGGTGCTTGTGGTAGATGACAATAAGGTAAATCTTCAGGTAGCACATGAACTCTTAAAGCTTTTCGGAATAGAAGCAAAGCTTGCCGGCAGCGGTCAGGAGGCGATAGATCTGGTATCCAGGCATCTTATAAGCTACGATATCATATTCATGGATCATATGATGCCTTATATAGACGGTGCGGAGGCCACTCAGAGGATCCGCTCCATGGATAGCGAATATGCCAGAAAAGTACCGATAATCGCGCTGACGGCAAATGCCATAAAGGGTGTGGATAAACAGCTTATCGCAGCCGGAATGAATGATTATATATCGAAACCCATAAAAGTAGCGCAGCTGGGGGATATATTGAAAAAATGGCTGCCGTCTAGCAGGGTATTCCCTGCGGGAACAAGTATGGAAGATATTGAGCGTGCGGAAAAGAATACCCCATGGGATGAACTTCCCATGGAGGAATTGCTGGAACGTTTCGAGGGAATCGATACGGATACGGGTATCCGGAACTGCGCCGGTAATGTGAAGGGATATATAGAACTGCTGAAAACATATGCTGTATCTAATCTTGGCAACCTTCTGGATGAGTATTTTGAAAATGAGGATATGGAGAACTATGCCGTTACTGCCCATTCGATTAAAGGCGCCAGCCAGTCGGTAGGGGCTCTTGACGTGGCCGATATGGCATATTCCCTGGAAAGGGCCGCAAAGCGCGGAGATATTACATATATCTGGGATCAGCATGAGGAACTTATAGACCACTATACTGAAATACTGCTTATGTTAAGACAGATATTCTATCCGGAGCACCGCCAGAATGAAGAGAAAGCTGTTGCCGAGAATAATGCCAGGGCGGCAATGCAGAATACACAGCCTGTCCCGAAACCTGTATATCAGCGCACAGCTCCCGGACCTATTTACACGCCGTATCTTATGGGGAAGGGGACTGCTAATGAGAATATGGATGAAAACAGCTGATTGAGACTTAAATACAATTGTGGTATAATGCTAAAGATTATGGGGAAATCCTATTAAAATGATCGAGGGGTGTTATTTTATGTTTAGGATTGCAATTTGTGACGATGAGGCAACTTCACTACAGCTGAATAAGATGCTGACGGAGCAGATTCTCGATGAAGAAGGTATATCGTATGAGATCAGGACCTTTGATGATATCGAGCATATGGCTCAGACACTGAGCAAGCCGGGAGAACAGTTTGACTGTCTGCTTTCGGATATACTTGCTACCGGAATGAACGGCATAGAGGCAGCAGAGAGATTAAGAAGTTTCGGGGAGAAGCTTGATATAATCTTTATTTCGATGACTGCCGAATATGCAATGGACGGATACCGGGTGAGGGCTCTGAGGTATTTAAAGAAACCTGTTGAGAAGGAACAGCTGAAGGAAGCACTGTTACTGTCATACAGGAGCCATGCACAGAAGGATGGCATAGCGATAAATTGCGAGGGCAAGTATTACAATGTGGACTATAAGGAGATAGTATACTGTGAATCTCAGGCAAGGGAGGTGGAGTTTAATCTCCTGGATAAGAAGCTGGTGACACATATGAAGATTTCGGATCTGGAAAAGGTCCTTCCGGATGATAAATTTTTCCGATGCCACCGCTCATATATAGTGAATCTGGACCAGGTACTGAATATTGAAAGATATCAGGCTACCATGCGAAACGGTGATCTGCTTCCAATCAGCCAGCAGCAGTATACCGAGTTGAAGAACCGGCTGAGTCAGTGAGGAAAGGATGTTTCAGGCTTTTTTAATCAAATACGCAGAGATAGCGATAAAGGGAAAGAACCGTAGTATCTTTGAGGATGCCCTGTTAAAGCAGATAAGGCGGGCGCTGAAGGATATAGACGGTTCCTTTAATGTGTTTAAGACGAGAGGACGTGTGCATGTGGAGGCAGACGGACCTTTTGACTACGATGGTGCACTTGAGAAGCTGCAGAAGGTCTTTGGAATAACAGCCATCTGCCCTGTAAAGGTGCTTGAGGATGAAGGCTTTGAGAAGCTTACGGAAGAGATCATAGGCTATGTGGATGAGGTATATGACGATAAGAGCTTCAGCTTCAAGATGCACGCCAGGAGAGCCAGAAAGGATTATCCGATAGAGTCCATGGATATGAATGCAAGAGTCGGAGAAAAGCTTCTGGAGAGGTTCCCGTCGCTTTCCGTGGATGTCCATGATCCTGATGTGATGATAAATGTGGAGATCCGTGAAAAAATCTTTATATATTCGATCGTCTATCCGGGGGCAGGTGGCATGCCTGTAGGTACCGGCGGAAAGGCAATGGTACTTTTGTCGGGAGGAATAGACTCACCTGTTGCTGCACACATGATCGCAAAGAGGGGTGTAGTGCTGAATGCGGTATATTTCCACGCACCTCCATATACAAGTGACAGGGCAAGGCAGAAGGTGGTCGACCTGGCTTCAATAGTTTCAGGTTATGCCGGAACCATATGGCTGCATGTGGTTAATTTTACGGAAATCCAGAAGTACATATATGAAAAATGCCCTCATGAGGAACTGACCATAATCATGCGCCGGTATATGATGAGGATAGCTGAGCAGATAGCTGAGAAAAACGACTGCCAGGCGCTGGTAACAGGAGAGTCCATCGGACAGGTGGCTTCCCAGACCATTTCATCATTGACCGTTACTAACGAAGTATGCACGATGCCGGTATTCAGGCCTCTTATCGGTTTTGATAAACAGGAGATAGTGGAGCGGGCTGAAAAAATAGGAACCTTTGAGACCTCCATACTTCCTTATGAGGACTGCTGTACCATATGGGTGGCAAAGCATCCTGTGACGCATCCCGATGCAAAACGTATCCGCAGGCATGAACTGTTCCTGAATGATGAGATAGACAGGATGGTGGCTGATGCTGTGGAGGGCCGTACGATAATGAAGGTAGACGGGGATGAAGTAAAGACTGTCGGCGTAGAGATCTGATAAAATCGTTGTATGCAGATTATTTTATGAAGCTTACACTATAAAAAATGCAGAGTCGAGGGCTCTGCATTTTTAAATTCTGTATCTGTTTATATTTTGCTTATGGTCAGATGTGTTATTTTGCTAAGTAAGGCTGGATAGTGTCCAATATCTTCTTGGCTTCTGCTTCATCTTCCTCGTGGATGTCAAGCTCGATGGGTTTGGAAATATCGAGACTGAATATACCCATGATAGACTTCGCATCAATAACATATCTTCCGGAGATCAGGTCAAAATCACAATCGAATTTTGAGATCTCATTTACAAAAAGCTTTACTTTGTCAATGGAATCAATAAGAATTTCTGTCTTGGTCATTGGCGAATTCCCTCCTTCAATTTATCATTGATATATTAAAACAAGGGGGGGATAAAGTCAAGGCAGGGACAAAAAACTTTCCCATTTATACAGGGATACCTGTTTTAATTGTCTAAAACTTCCCACATATAGTCTGTGGGAAGTTTTAGTAATTAATTATTTTTGAACAGTATCGGCATTACATAGCTGTTGATGTTTGCAAGCCATGTGGTGCCGTTTCTTCGTCTTACGGTAAGGGGAGTGACGGCAACGGTATTCTGTGATACTATGTTGAGTTCGCCACTGCTGTCCGAAGCGGATCCGAGAGCGCTTATGACATAGTTCACACCGTCTATTGTGCCGAGGTATATCATTGTGTGGCCGGGCATATAAAGAGGCGTACCGGGATAGCATGCTGAAATGGCTTCGGCCTTTTGCAGATCATCAAGCCCGCTGATATCTACACATGTTCCGGGGACGTACTTCTGCCAGTTTGTATTTCTCGGCATATTAAGTCCAAAGCATCTGTATACATTTCTTACCAATGCCGAGCAGTCAACAGAATCAAGCATGCCACCCCAGCCATAGGTATCCCCCAGGTACTCGAATGAAAGGTTTAGTACATTTTCGGAAGTCATTGGCAGATAGCCTATATTTACATCCTTATTCTGTGCAATCAGCGCGATCTGTTTTACGCAGTTTCCATCAGCATCTCTTGTGGGAACATAAACAGCGTAGTTATTCCAGGTGCCGCGTCCCCATATGCTGGTGGGGAGGTCTTTTTCTGGAACAAGCTTTAATGTTGTACCCATGGTAAGCAGCAGATCTGATGTCGAGGGTGAGTAATGGGATTTAGATAAATGGAAATAGTCAGTGGTCACTACGATAAAATCCGTGCCTGTGGTATCATTCTGCCACATGCCAAGCCACTCTGACTTGTTTTGGCAGAATGCTATATCCATGGCATCAACCCAGCCGGAAACATTGTCTGAGTATCCCCAGTAATAAACATGTCCACCGACAAATGCACACTGTTCTACCAGGAAGGGATCATTTACTTTTAGGGATGAAAGTACTACCTCATCATCCGTATCCCCCTCGCTGTAGCCTATATAGTCGGGAGTAGGGATGGATTTGATCTGTGTCTGTTTAACACTCAGTGCATAGAAAGGTTTAAGTGTTCCATCCCATGTTGAAGCATTTATGCTCTCCGCAATACCTGCATAATATGTGGCAGTATCCACAGGAAGGCTGTTTACATATATGGGTTTCTGTGGCATTTCACTGATCGTGCTTGCTGAGAGGGATGCTTTTAATTCCGTTGCATCATAGCTTTTATCAATCTTTGTCAGATCGTTCATGTTGCATCCCTCTGAAACCAGGGCAGATGCATTGAACTGGTCAATATGCTCCGGTGTCATAAGAATAGCTGACGCAAGTTCACCTGATCTTGCATTCCAGTAAGCTGCTGTGCACATTTCAGCTGTCACGGTACTTTCCGTGTGCGGAGCGGCAAATACAGTATCAGTAAAAGCAGCTTGTGTAAGACAGATTGTCAGAAGAAATGCGGCAATATTTTTTGTGATGGGCTTAATTCTTTTCATGATTGTCACCTCCCATATAGGATAATTATTCATATCTTATAATTTAACACAAATCCTTGGTAATGGAAATTGTTTTCAATTTACCGATGACAATGATATAAGTGGAATTGTATAATAAACCATGGTGTACTGTCGGCAATGTGTCTGGTTTATGCCTGCAGTTGATCGGAATGAGGAGGAAATTCACATGGACTTTAGTACAGGCGAATACAATAAGGAAAAGAGAAACTTTACTGAAAAAGTTAAGCTGAGAAAAGAATTAAGACAGGAACTGTGATAGATGCAAAACCATGGTAATGATAATATAAAAAGACGCGCGGCACTTCACAATCTGGGCTGCAAGGTAAATGCATATGAACTGGATGCTGTCAGGGAACTGCTTCTTGCTAATGGTTATGAGATAGTTTCCTTTGATGAACCGGCGGATATATATATAGTGAACACCTGCACTGTCACAAATATCGCAGACAGGAAAAGCAGGCAGATGCTCCACCGGGCAAAAAAACGCAGTCCTAAGGCCGTTGTTGTGGCTATGGGATGCTATGTGCAGAGCCGGGGGGAAGCTGCGTCAGAAGATGAGGCTATAGATATCTGCATAGGCAATAACCGGAAGACAGAGATTGTTCAGATAATAGAGGATTATATCGAACATCGGAACAGCACCCCCGTGGCCGCTGATGATTATTACGCCTATAACCTGTCGGAACCTGTGGAATACGAAGATATGCATCTGGAAAAAATAGACATTCATACCAGAGCATATATCAAGATACAGGACGGCTGCAACCAGTTCTGCTCTTATTGTATGATCCCCTATGCCAGAGGTCGGGTGCGCAGCAGAAAGCCGGGAGAAGTATTAGCTGAAATAAGGGCACTGTCAGAAAACGGTGTCAGCGAGTTTGTGGTGACGGGCATACATTTAAGCTCTTACGGGACGGATTTTGATATAAAGGGAAAGATTGTTCCGGCAGATACCTTCGGCCCGGAGCATCTGTTGGATATCCTCACGCAGATAAGTGCTGTTGACGGAGTTAAGCGTATACGTCTCGGAAGTCTTGAACCCAGGATAATGACGGAAGATTTTGTGCAGCGGCTGAGCTGTCTTGAAAAGATCTGTCCGCACTTTCACCTGTCATTACAAAGCGGATCCGATACGGTGTTAAAACGGATGAACAGGCATTATGACGCAGCCGGATATTTGGAATGTGTTGAAATACTCAGGAAATACTTTGACAATCCGGCCATTACAACGGATATAATTGCCGGATTTCCGGGGGAGACGGAGGAAGAGTTTGAGCAGAGTCTTAGCTTTGCGCAAAAGGTCGGCTTTTTTGAGATGCATATTTTCCCATATTCAAAGAGAAACGGTACTCCTGCGGCAGTGATGTCCGGGCAGCTTAGCGAAGCAGAGAAAGCGTCGAGGGTAGGAAGGCTTGAAGAGGTTGAACGGCAGCTTTCCGAAGCATTCAGGCTGACTCAGGTTGGAAAGGTAAAGGAAGTACTTTTTGAAGAGGAGAGAGAGTTTGACGGCAGAAAATACTTTTTCGGTCATACGAGGGAGTATGTGAAGGTTCTGGTACTTGTGGATGACGAGGGGAAAGCCTCCGATAATGAAGGAAAAGATGTGACGCTTTGTCAGGGAATGATCGCAGAGGTACTTATACGAAGGCTTTTTGACGGCAGTGAAAATAACATTTCGGGGCGGGTGTCACCTGTGGGGCATGGAAGAATGTATGTCCTGGCGGATTTGATAAATGAACAAGGATAAGCTATAATGTAGGGACGGATTACAATCCGTATTAAAAGACGGCAAAGAGGAAGTTTACATGGCAGATATAAATAACACACAGTTTTTCAAGGTCCAGTCGGAAGAAGACGATGGCGTCAGGCAGATACTGCAGGATGTCTATATCGCTCTTTCAGAGAAAGGCTACAATCCGGTCAATCAGATAGTCGGGTATATCATGTCAGGCGATCCTACTTATATCACCAGTCACAAGAATGCCAGAAGCATTATAATGAAAGCTGAGCGTGATGAACTGGTAGAAGAGATGCTTACTGAATATATCAGGTTTAATCACTGGTCAGATGAGGACGAAGAGGACGACATCTGATGAGGATAATGGGACTTGATTTCGGCAGTAAGACAGTGGGGGTAGCGATAAGCGATGCCCTTCTTATTACTGCGCAGGGACGCGAGATCATAAGGCGTGAGCATGCATCAAAGCTGAGGCGGACTCTTGCACGTATTGAAGAGCTGATCGTAGAAAATGAAGTCAGTGAGATAGTTCTCGGTGAACCTCTTAATATGGACGGTTCCGCAGGAGAAAGAGTAAAACTTACGCTTGAATTTAAGGAAATGCTTGAACGCAGGACAGGACTGACGGTTCATCTCTGGGATGAGCGGTTAACTACAGTTGCTGCGGATGAATATATGAAAGAGGCCGGGATCCCGAGAGAAAAACGCAAGGATTATGTGGACGAGATCGCGGCGGTTTTTATTTTGCAGGGATATTTAAACCGCCTGGCAGATGAGAAGAAGAAAGGTGGAAACAATGAATAAGATCACTTTAACTTCAGATGAAGGTGAAAATATAGAACTGTATATTGTTGAGCAGACCACGCTTGGCGGGGTGAATTATTATCTTGCCACAGAGGAGGAATCGGGAGATTCGGATGCGTGGATATTAAAAGATGAGTCGGGGAAGGAGGATGAGGAGGCTCTCTTTACCATAGTAGAGGATGAGACGGAGCTTGCTGCCGTTGCGGGAGTGTTCAGCGAATTATTGGAAGATACCGATATCGTCTGAAACGCCTGCGATTGCGGAAGAGCTCACATTAAGGGTTATCGCACGTACCGGCACAGATTATTATGGGGCTTATGCCGGATGTATTCCGGTGTGGCGGACAGAAAGATACTGTACCGATCCGGGCGTGAATGTGAGGTAGAAGTTGAAAAAAAATATAGCAGAAGGCGCGTCACCGCTTAAGATCATTCCCTTGGGCGGGCTCGACCAGATAGGAATGAACATAACTGTATTTGAGTACGAAGACAGTATAATGATACTGGACTGCGGACTTGGTTTCCCCGGAGATGATATGTACGGTGTGGATCTGGTGATCCCGGATGTGTCATATCTTGAGGAAAGGATCGATAAGATAAAGGGCTTTGTCATAACCCATGGTCATGAGGACCACATAGGTGCATTGCCGTATATATTAAAAAAGATCAATGTTCCCATATATGCCACAAGGCTTACCATGGCCATAATAGAGCATAAGCTTGAAGAACACTGCATGCTGGATACTACAGTGAGGAAGATCATCAATTTCGGTCAGACCATCACTTTAGGTGATTTCCATGTGGAGTTCATAAGGACAAACCACAGCATAGTGGATGCTGCGGCACTTGCAATATATACACCGCAGGGCATTATAGTTCATACAGGCGATTTCAAGGTAGACTATACGCCGATATACGGTGATGCCATAGACCTGCAGAGGTTTGGCGAGCTGGGGAAAAAGGGCGTCCTCGCCCTGATGTGTGACAGTACGAATGCTGAGAGACCCGGTTTTACGCCTTCGGAAAAAACCGTGGGAACCGCTCTTCGTACGGTTTTTGAAGAACAGAAGAAAAAGCGGCTTATAATAGCAACATTTGCTTCGAATGTGGATCGTGTGCAGCAGATAATAAATGTGGCTCATGACTATGGCAGAAAAGTTGCCATAGAGGGACGCAGTATGGTAAGTATAATTGATATTGCGATAAAGCTTGAGAAATTAAGCGTCCCGGAAGATACTATAGTGGATATTGACAGACTTAGAGATTTTCCGGAAGAAAAGCAGGTTATTATCACAACAGGGAGTCAGGGGGAGAGACTCGCAGCACTTTCAAGAATGGCAAACGGCACACACAAAAAGATCGTGATAAATCCCAAGGATGCGGTTGTATTTTCATCACATCCTATACCGGGAAATGAAAAGGCCGTGACCAAGATAATAAACGAGATATTTTTAAGGGGAGCAGATGTTATCTTCCAGGATACTCATGTGTCGGGACATGCATGTCAGGAAGAAATAAAGCTTATATATTCGCTGACAAGACCCAAATATGCCATACCGGTTCATGGTGAGTACAAGCATTTAAAGGCCCAGGCAAAGATTGCCTCTACTCTCGGATATGACAGTGAACATATCGTGATAGCACATAGCGGTGATGTGATAGAGTTCGACAAGGGTAATGTATCCAAATCAGCCCAGGTGCAGTCCGGCTTCATATTTGTGGACGGCCTCGGCGTCGGTGATGTGGGAAATGTGGTACTGCGCGACAGGCAGAGGCTTGCGGATGACGGTATAATGGTATTGGTAATGGCAATGGATGGCGCAGAGCGTGTAGTATCCGGACCCGAGATAGTGACCAGGGGTTTTGTATATGTCAAGGAAGCAGACGAGCTTCTTGAAGACATCCATATGATAATAGATGATACGGTAGTGGATTATTATGAACGCTGCCAGAAGGACACCAGAGAGCATAACAAGTTAAAGAACAGCATTAAGGATGCCGTGGGCGAATATATCTGGAAAAAGACCAAGCGCAGGCCCATGGTGCTGCCGGTGATACTTGAGGTGGATTAATAGCTGCAGGTGTCCTGTATTTATAGGAGGCTTTGAACGGAATGGTTGAGGTCGAAAACGAATTATTCAGTCTGGTGGAAGCGGTAAAGCATTCCACAACCTTTAAGGAATATGACAGGTGGAGACGGATACTCAAGGCGGATCCTGAGCTTTTTGCGAAGGTTAATAAGTACCGTGCGGAGAATTACAGGCTTCAATGCCTTGAGGATGACGGTACGCTTCAGGATAAGATAGAAAAATTTGCGGAAGACAACAGAGAACTTTCGGAGGAGCCGAGAGTACATGCTTTTCTGGAATCAGAGGTTGCATTATGCAGGATGCTGCAGGAAATCACTCTCAGGGTAGTCAGGGGGATTGATTTTGAGTAATATCAGTACTAAAAAGATAGTCTGGATGATAGCCAAAACTGTTGTGTCAGTTATTGTTTTGATGCTGCTTTTTTCCCTGATATACGGTACTGCGCAGAAGGCTTATGATTTTGGCTATCGTATCTTTGCAGAGGATCCTGTGGCACCGCCTCCCGGACTTACCGTATCTGTGGCGGTAGTGGAGGGGAAATCTGTAATGGAGATAGGTGAGATACTGCAGGAGAAGGGGCTTATCAGGGATGCGAGGCTTTTTTATCTGCAGGAACTCTTTTCAAACTATCACGGCAAGTTGCAGCCGGGAATATATGAACTCAGCAATTCAATGACTCCTGAAGAAATGATGGCGGTGATGGCTGCAAATGCTCCGGATGAGATAGCGGGCGAGGAGGAAGTGACTGTCAGCGGAAACAGCGAGAGTTCCGAGTTGTTGGATGAGAATGCAGACACGGAATATGTGGGAACGGAAGAGACCACTGATGATGAAGAAGCGGAAACTTTCGTGGATGAGGCAGCAGAGTAGGGCTTCAGTGGTCGGATGACGGATAAAGAAAGATTTGAATCATATACAGAATCCCTTGCATGCGGTATCAGTCCGGAACTGGAAAAGATCCGCACCCAGGCAGTAGAGGAACAGGTGCCTGTTATCCGTGATGGAACCAGGCAACTGTTGTTTTTCCTTATAAGAGTCCATAATGTCAGAAATATACTTGAGGTGGGCACAGGCACCGGGTATTCGGCACTTGCCATGTGGGAAGCATCAGGCAGAAAGGCGCACATAACCACCATAGAAAATTATGAAAAACGCATCATAAAGGCAAGGGAAAATTTTGAAAAACTTAATGCGGAAGAATATATTGAATTTATCACAGATGATGCGGATGAGGTTTTAGGAAAGATCAGCGGCAGCTTCGATATGGTATTTATGGACGCTGCAAAAGGTCAGTATGGACAGTGGCTGGAACATGCGGTAAGGCTGCTTAAGCCCGGAGGAATACTGGTTTCAGATAATGTACTCCATGATATGGATATTCTGGAGTCAAGATATGCAGTGTGCAGAAGGGATCGCACCATCCATTCAAGAATGAGGGAATATATGTATGAGCTTACCCACAGGGGGGACATGGAGACTCTTATACTTGATACCGGTGACGGAACGGCGGTTTCTGTTATGAAAAAGTGAAAAGCAGCACTCATTCAGCTGCATGGCATTGGTGCTGTTGAACGAAAATGGAAATAATTCAGAGAAGATCAGGAAGAAATCGATAATAACATGAATAAAATGAACTACAAAGACAATATAAAAAGACCTGAACTGCTGATCCCGGCAGGTTCGCTGGAGGTTCTTAAGGTTGCCGTTGATTATGGTGCTGATGCGGTATATATCGGCGGTGATGTTTTCAGCCTCAGGGCAAAGGCAAAGAATTTTTCGGCAGAAGATATGGCAGCAGGTATCGAATATGCCCATTCGAAAAATGTCAGAGTGCATGTTACTGCAAATATACTGGCACATAATGGTGATATAGCTAATGCGGAAGAATACTTTAAGCAGTTAAAAGAGCTTAAGCCGGACGCGCTAATCATTTCAGATCCGGGGATGTTCATGACTGCCAGGAGGGTATGCCCTGAGATAGATATACATATCTCCACCCAGGCTAATAATACGAATTATGAGACCTGCCGCTTTTGGTATGAGCAGGGGGCGAAGAGGATAGTGACAGCCAGGGAGCTTTCGCTTAAAGAGATAAAGGAAATGCGGGAAAAGATTCCTGCAGACCTTGAACTTGAGAGCTTTATTCACGGTGCAATGTGCATTTCCTATTCGGGAAGGTGTCTTTTGTCGAACTACTTTACCGGCAGGGATGCCAATAGAGGCGCATGCACCCACCCTTGCAGATGGAAATATGCGGTGGTGGAGGAGAGCCGTCCCGGAGAGTATCTACCCATAGAGGAAAATGAAAGGGGCACTTTTATTTTCAATTCCAAGGACCTTTGCATGATAGAGCATATACCGGAGCTGCTGGATGCAGGGATCGACAGCTATAAGATAGAGGGACGCATGAAGACGGCTCTTTATGTAGCTACGGTTGCTCGCACATATCGCAGGGCTATAGACCGGTGTCTCGAGAGCAGAGAAGAATACTTTGCAAATATGGACTGGTACAAAAAAGAGATTGCCAGCTGCACATACAGGCAGTTTACCACAGGATTTTATTTCGGGCGTACTGATGAAAACAGCCAGATCTATGACAGCAATACATATATCAATGAATGCATATATCTTGGCAAGGTGGCTGAGAGCAGGGATGAAACAGACAGCATCAGATTATACAGGCTTACCCAGAAAAACAAGTTCTCAGTGGGCGAAGAACTGGAAGTAATGAAAAAAGACGGAAGGGACATACATGTAAAGTGCGTTTCAATGTTTGACGGTGATATGAATAGGATAGATTCCTGCCCTCATCCAGAAATGACTGTGTGGTTCGGACTGGAAAAGACAGATGGCACAGCACTTAGTGAAAGTGAGATGCCGGAGGAAGGAGAACTGATAAGACTGAGAAAAGTATTAAATTAAATCGAAGATTAATAAAATACAATGCAAATTAAAATAAAATTTAATAAACGGGCTATAGTCGGATCGCACATGTGCGAAAGAAAGGGGTAACATGAGATTTCTTGCATCGACAGATGGAAATATAGTTAACGGAGACTGTGTAGACAGTATACAGATAGTGGCTGCAGGCAACTATGAGGGCAGCCAGTACCGTGTGGTTATTAATACCATGGCAGGGAAAGAGATCATCTTTTCAGAGGAAAGGACAAGGGAAGCTGCATTTATGCTCTCCGGTGGGATAATGAACATACTGATTTCAGGTCAGGAAGGGATAATAACTACGGAAGAAATAAAAAACCGTATGATGCAGTAATGGTAACGCTGCGCATTTTTGTGTAAATACTTGCTGTAATACTGTACTAAAAAAGCTGAGTCCTTAAATAAGGGCTCCTGCGGAGCCGTAAAAAGCGGCGGAAAGGGGAAAAATGAGTGACAGGATAGACATTGAGGGCCTTTTTGGCGAAAATGTTTTTACCATAAGGAAGATGAAGGAGTATCTTCCGAAGAATGTCTATAAGGACGTGGAGAAGGTGATAAACGAGGGCGGAGAGCTTTCGAAGACATCTGCTGATGTGGTGGCAAAAGCCATGAAAGACTGGGCTGTAGAAAAGGGAGCTACGCATTTTACTCACTGGTTCCAGCCTCTTACCGGAATAACTGCAGAAAAACATGATTCATTCATTACTGTCCCTGATGAGGAGGGACGGGTGCTGCTTGAGTTTTCCGGTAAAGAGCTCATAAAGGGTGAGCCGGATGCTTCTTCTTTTCCTTCGGGCGGACTGAGGGCAACTTTTGAAGCAAGAGGTTATACCGCATGGGATATCACTTCTCCTGCTTTCATAAAGGAGGATGCCACCGGCAAAATCTTATGCATCCCCACGGCGTTCTGCTCCTATACAGGTGAAGCACTGGATAAAAAGACTCCGCTGCTTCGGTCTGAACAGGCGCTTTCCGAACAGGCTGTCAGGATAGCAAGGCTTTTCGGACATGATGATGTAAAGAAAGTTACCTGCTCCGTAGGATTGGAACAGGAATATTTTCTTGTAGACAGAAAAAAATACCTGGAGAGGGAAGACCTGATATTTACAGGCCGCACGCTTTACGGTGCAGCAGCTCCCAAGGGTCAGGAGCTTGATGACCACTATTTCGGTGCAATACCCGAAAGAGTCGGATCCTTCATGAAGGATCTTAATGTAGAGCTGTGGAAACTAGGCGTTACTGCAAAGACACAGCACAATGAGGCTGCGCCTGCCCAACATGAGCTCGCGCCTATTTTTGAGAACGGAAATATTGCAATAGATCATAACCAGCTGGTGATGGAGACAATGAAAAAGGTGGCTGAACGCCACGGGCTTGCATGTCTTCTGCATGAAAAACCTTTTGCAGGAGTAAACGGCTCAGGTAAGCATGATAACTGGTCGCTGGTAACAGATACCGGAATGAATCTTCTGGATCCCGGTCAGACGCCAAATGAGAATATCCAGTTCCTTTTGGTGCTTGCCTGCATGATCAAGGCGATTGATGTGCACGCCTGTCTTTTAAGGCAGTCTGCATCAGATGTGGGAAATGATCACAGACTGGGTGCGGCAGAGGCTCCTCCTGCCATTATATCTGTATTCTTAGGTGACCAGCTGGATGATGTGGTGGAGCAGCTGGTATCCACCGGTGAAGCAAGGAAATCAAAGCGCGGAGGAAAGCTGCGTACAGGCGTTTCGACACTTCCGGACCTGGAAAAGGATGCAACGGACCGTAACCGTACGTCGCCATTTGCATTTACCGGAAATAAATTTGAATTCAGAATGCTTGGCTCCAGTGATTCTGCTGCAGAGCCCAATACCACTATAAATGCTATTGTGGCAGAGGCTTTTTGTGAGGCGGCTGACAGGCTTGAAAAGGCTGATGATTTTGATATGGCCGTGCATGACCTGATCAAAGAGTATCTTACGGAACATAAAAGGGTTATTTTTAACGGAAACGGATACTCTCAAAGCTGGGTAAAGGAAGCTGAACGCAGGGGCCTGCCCAATCTCCAGACAATGGTGGATGCGGTTGACAGTCTGCTCAGCAGGGATTCAGTGAAAATGTATGAGAAGTTTAAGATATTTACCAAGTCAGAGTTAGAGTCCCGGGCAGAGGTCCTTTATGACAAGTATTCAAAGACCGTATGCATAGAGGCAAGGACCATGGTAGATATGGCTAAGAAGCAGATCATTCCGGCAGTTATGAAATACACCGGAGAGATTGCGGATAAGGCTCTGTTAGTGGAAAAGGCCGGAGGCCGGGGGGATGTGCATAGCGGGTTGCTTAAAGAACTTACAATGCTTTTGTGCGAAACTCAGGATAAGGTCGAAAAGCTGGAAAAGGATCTTGAAACGGCAAACGGCATAAAGGCGGCAAAGGAAAAGGCGTTTTTCTATAAGGACAACATCATGGCAGATATGGAGGCTCTGCGTGTGCCTGCGGACAAGCTTGAGACTATGGTGGACAAGAATATATGGCCTTTCCCGACCTATGGGGATCTGCTGTTTGAGGTATGATGATGAAGGTTAAGGCTGTCATATTTGATATGGATGGCGTGATACTTGATACTGAGCGCGTATATAACGGTGCCTGGGACAGATTCGCCATCGAATATGACTTTGACCGGGATATGATACGGAAAATGGTATTAGACTGCACCGGTACTAAGGAAGAATATACCATTCGACGCGTGACTGAGACGATAGGCAATATTATAAGTTATGAGGACAGTATCGCTGTCGTAAGGCGTTATTTTGCGGAGGAAGTTTCAAAAAACGGGCTTCCGAAGAAAGCCTGCGTGGATGAGGTTCTGTCTGAACTTAAGGAGTGCGGGGCAGCAGTAGGCCTTGCTTCTTCTACAAAAGAAAAAATCGTCCGCAGGGAAATGGATGAAACAGGCCTGACAGGATATTTTGATGTGATACTTGGAGGCGACAATGTAAAGGCGGGAAAGCCTGCGCCGGATATATTTCTCACCTGTGCGGGACTTATGAAATGCAGACCGGAAGATTGCTTTGTAATAGAGGATTCATATAATGGAATCAGGGCGGCTAAGAATGCAGGGATGCACCCTATAATGGTTCCGGACCAGATGCCTCCAAATGAAGAAATGAAATCCCTGGCAGAGGCGGTCCTTGATGATCTGCAGCAGGTAAGGGGATATCTGGAGGATGCCTGGAAGCGGTTATGAGTCCTAGAAAAGAATAGCTTCTTGACAAATACGGTTAAAACTACTATAAAAGTACTGTAGTTTTCAGAAAAATATGCAGGAGGAGTTTATTACTATGAACAAAACAGAATTAGTTGCAGCTATAGCTGAAAAGTCAGGTCTTACCAAAAAGGACGCTGAGGTAGTTATAAATGCATTTACAGAGACAGTGGCCGCTGAGCTTAAAAAAGGCGAAAAGGTTCAGCTTGTCGGTTTCGGAACATTTGAGGTATCTGAGAGAGCAGCGCGTACAGGACGCAATCCTCACACAGGCGAGGCAATGGAGATAGCTGCTTCCAAGGCACCGAAATTCCACCCTGGCAAGGCTTTTAAGGATGCCATAAAGTAAGAACTTATAGCAGTCGGGTTTTAGGAGCTGCTTAAAGACTGTATGATGTATTTAAGAGTGCGGAGCGTTCGGACTTAAGGAGCCGGAGGCTCCGCAGTTTTTATCACAGGGAGAAAAATATGAGACTGGATAAATATTTAAAAGTATCAAGGCTTATAAAAAGGCGCACTGTGGCTAATGAGGCCTGTGATGCGGGCAGGGTAAAGATCGGTGACAAGGTGGCACGGGCATCAGCTGAGGTAAAGCCCGGTGATGTGATAACCATCTCGTTCGGAAATAAGGAAACAAAGGTAAGGGTGCTTTCGGTTACGGATGCCGTAAGGAAGGAAGAAGCGGCAGAGATGTTTGAGTACATCTGATCCTGCTACAAGATATAGTGGTTTACATAAGTGTCAACTACTATTTTATTCAGAAAGTCCCTAAAAAGCCTGAAAAAACTTGACTTTACGACATTTCAATAATATCATGACACTGTATATGATGTTGCAATTTTTGCTTTTTTTGAGTGAATATTTGTAACATCTGACATAAAAGCAAAATGATCTGTTGAAGGTGTGTAAGGACAGTGGGTTTCATTAAGGCAGCAGGAAAGAAAAAGAAGAAGAGCAAGGCTCTGTTCTTAAAGGAAAAAAATACGGGAGCAATGTTTATCAATTATGTTCTTTTACTGGGAATAGCATTGTTTCTTGGCGTGTTTTTTATGGTTATTTCTTCCCTCAGACTGCAGAAGGCTGAATTAGATGAAAAGCTTGATGATGTAAAGCTGGCAACTGATGCAGAGAGGGTGCGCACGGCACAGCTTGATGAGCAGAAGGTATATACCCATACTAAGGAATTTATAGAAGAGCAGGCAAGAGAGACTTATGGTCTTTTGTATGACGGAGAGATTCTGTTTGTCTGCGGGGAAGAGTAAGCAGCAGAGGATACTGCTTAGTTCCATGTTTAAGTATATTCATAGTGGAGAATATAGCAGTCATACGGCATAGCCGCATGGCTGTTTTGATGTTGCACCGCCTGATAAATGCCGCTAATATATGTGAAAAGGGTATGCGGCTTATGGATAACGGGCAGACTGGGTAATTATCATTTCAGGAGATTTTATGATCGGATATGAGATAAGATCAAAAGTAAATGACTTTATCGAAGAAAAACGACTCATAGCGGACGGGAGTACTGTACTGGCAGCGGTTTCCGGAGGTGCGGATTCCCTTTGTCTTTTGTATGTGCTTCATGACATTATGAAAGCCGGAAGGAAGATGGAATTAAAGGCAGTGCATGTAAACCATCACCTGCGTGAAGATGCGGATAAGGATGCCGACCATGTAAAGAAGTGCTGTGAAAGCCTTGGAGTGCCGCTTTCAATATATGATGTAGATGTGGAAGAACGGATGGCGCGCGAGGGAGTGTCCTGTGAGGAAGCGGGTAGGCTGCTCAGATATGAGGCATTTGCAAAAGAAGCTGAAAAGGCAGAAATTCAGGATGTGCTTATTGCCGTTGCGCATACTATGAATGACAGGGCAGAGACCATGCTTATAAATATGTGGCGGGGGAGCGGACTTAAGGGACTGGCCGGAATTCCTGTGCGCAGGGATAATATCATAAGGCCCTTGTTGTGCCTTAGCAGGGCGGAGACGGAAAGATATCTTGATGAATGTAGTGTGTCCTACTGCATAGATAAGACAAATGAGGAAGATGACTATACCAGGAACCGCATCAGGCACCATATTCTTCCAAAGGCTGAGGACGCAGTCAACGAGCAGGCAGTCCTGCATATGAATGAAACTGCGGACCAGATAATAAAGGCAGAGGATTATATCGAGGCAGGAGTAAAGGCTGCATATGCAGAATGCGTAAGTGAAGAAACTGTCGGATCAGAGGTAAGTGAGAAACAGTGTGCGCTTCATATAGATAAAAATAGCTTTCTTTCGCTCCATGAATATATGCAGGAACGGTTGCTGCTTAGATGCATGGAAAGAGTCTGCGGTAAGGCTAAGGATATCTCTGCGGTCCATGTGAAAGCGCTTAAAGGACTTTTTTACAAGGGAAGAGGAAAACGTCTGGACCTTCCGTATTATATAACGGCAGTGCGCAGGGAGGGGTATGTGGTGATGTACCTTCAGCCTGATAAATTTATAGGAAAGAATAAACCCATGCCCAAAAAACATCAGTAAAACAGATGCCGAAGATGGCAGAGGATCTGTAATTATGGTAAAATAAAAGCTCATGGTTCTATCCGGCAGGAAAATGCTGAGAGTAATTTGCAAGGAACTGATATTTGTGCAGAAGTGGTTTAAGTTTGGAGGTAGTTGGATGGTAAAAGACGAGATATCTGTTCTGATAACGGAAGAAGAAATAGAGAAGCGGATAAGAAAAATGGGTGAGGAGATCAGCAAGGCCTATGAGGGCAGGGAAATACACCTTATCAGTATCTTAAAGGGCGGCGTGTTCTTCACATGTGAGCTGGCTAAGCGGATAACAGTTCCGGTGTCAGTGGACTTTATGTCCGTATCAAGCTACGGTAGCTCCAAAGTATCCAGTGGTGTAGTAAAGATCATAAAGGATCTTGATGAAACCATAGAGGGGAAGGATGTGCTTGTGGTGGAGGACATAATCGATACAGGCACCACATTGAGCTATCTTATGGAAATGCTTGCCCAGAGGAGGCCTGCAAGTCTTGCACTCTGCACGCTTATGGATAAGCCGGAACGCAGGCTGCACGAAGTAAAGGTTGATTATACCGGATTTGAAGTGCCGGATAAATTTATAGTGGGTTATGGTCTTGATTATGCCCAGCATTACAGGAATCTTCCATATATAGGAGTGATAGAAAATTGAAAAACAGATCAGGTTTATTTATATATCTTATTTTTGTTCTTTTGCTGGTGGGAGCCGCACTTTGGGTAAGCAACGGTGCCAGACAGCAGCCCCTCTATACTGTAGATGAGTTTAAGGGGGCAGTAAATGATGGTGAAGTAGTATCCATTACCATTGCCCAGAACAGGGAGGTGCCGACCGGTGTTGTGACGGTTGCCTTTAAGGACCACAGCAGCAACCGTTTTAATGTATCGGATGTAAATGATGTCGAGAGGTATGCTGAAAAAAATGACATACCATATCTCATAAAGGATGTTCCAAAGGAAAGCTGGTTTGTAAAATATGTGCTTCCGGCACTTATTGTCGTGGTGGCATTAGTCTTTATCTATGCCATGATGAATGGCGCGGCATCAGGCGGCGGAACCGGTGCAAGGATGATGAACTTCGGCAAGAGCCGGGCTCAGCTTATCACGGACTCCAAGATTACCTTCAAGGATGTTGCAGGTCTTATGGAGGAAAAAGAAGATCTGGATGAGATTGTGGATTTCTTAAGAAACCCTGATAAATACAATAAGCTGGGTGCACGTATCCCTAAGGGAATACTTTTAGAGGGTCGTCCGGGTACAGGTAAGACACTGCTTGCAAAAGCGATCGCCGGTGAGGCGCAGGTTCCCTTTTATTCAATATCCGGTTCTGACTTCGTTGAGATGTTCGTAGGTGTGGGTGCTTCCCGTGTAAGGGATCTTTTCGGTGAGGCTAAAAAGAATGCACCCAGCATAATATTCATAGACGAGATAGATGCGGTAGCAAGACGCAGGGGCACCGGCATGGGCGGAGGTCATGATGAAAGAGAGCAGACGCTTAACCAGATGCTGGTGGAAATGGATGGTTTCGGAATAAATGAAGGCATAATCGTGCTGGCTGCAACTAACCGTGTTGATATCCTGGATCCTGCGATAATGCGTCCCGGTCGTTTTGACAGAAAGATTACAGTATCTGCACCTGATGTAAGAGGAAGGGAAGAAATTCTCAAGGTTCATGGCGCCAATAAGCCTCTGGGATCGGATGTGAGTTATGAAGAGATCGCCAGGACTACGGCAGGGTTTACCGGAGCTGATCTGGAGAACCTTCTTAATGAGGCTGCCATTCGTGCTGCAAAGGAAAAGCGGGAATTTATTACGGATGAGGATATAAAGAAGTCCTTTATAAAGGTGGGGATAGGTACGGAGCGCAAGAGCCGTCTTGTTTCCGATAAGGAAAAGAAGATCACGGCTTATCATGAAACCGGTCATGCAATCCTTTTCCATGTGCTGCCTTTGGTGGGGCCGGTGTATACCGTTTCCATTATCCCTACGGGGGCAGGAGCGGCAGGATATACCATGCCGCTGCCTGACAGGGATGATATGTTTGCCACAAAGGCTGAGATAGAGCAGGATATAATGGTCACCCTTGGCGGCCGGATAGCTGAGGAGCTTGTATTCGGGGATGTGACGACAGGTGCTTCCAATGACATCAAGAAGGCGACCAAGGCGGCTAGGAATATGGTAGTCAAATACGGTATGTCGGAGCTTGGCATGATCAATTATGAAGAAGGCGATGAGGATGAAGTGTTCATCGGAAGGGATCTGGCGCATACGAGGGGCTTCAGCGATACAAAGGCAGCCGAGATCGATGCCCAGGTTAAAATGATAATCGACAGATGTTATGCTGAGGCTAAGAAGATTCTTGAGGAAAATATGGAGGTTCTTCATGCCGGTGCAGAGCTTCTTATAGAGAAGGAACGCATCAACAGAGAGGAATTTGAGGCCCTATTTGAAGAATAATGCAAAGTTGCACAAAAACTTTTGCTAAATTTACTAAAATTTGTTCAATTTTGGAATAGCTTGAATATGGTTGCTTTGGTATTATACTGAATGTAACCCCCAATACATTTATAGTTTTTGCTATAACCCCATAAGAAAGAAATACCTTCTCTGAAAATGACAGAACCTTTAAGGCCTGTCATTTTTACTTGTTACGATACAAGGAATCAAAGTACAGCCGGCTGCCATGCTTGCATGGAAAGCCGGCTGTATTTGGATTCCGAACGAACATGAGCAAGAAGCGAGACGCACACTCTGTGTGCGGCACAGCGGATTGCGAATGTTCGCCGGATTGCGGGAGCTGCGAAGCAGCGGAGCAATCCGGGTATCGAACATTAAGTTCTAATCTCCCCTCACATTTTTATTATGTACAAATACCCCTTTAATCTGTATAATATGTATTCAGATGCTTTGTGTTCAAAGCGTGATTTGTTGTTCATTGATAAATCATTTTAAATCTAATAAGGAGGTCCAATATATGATTTATTCAACAGAAGTAAAGGCAATGTGTCCGGTTCACCAGGGCGTTCACCACGGTGCAGCTCCCATACCGGAAGAGGCAAAATGGGTTAAAGCCAAGAAGGTAGAGGATATCTCCGGCTATACTCACGGTATCGGCTGGTGTGCTCCCCAGCAGGGCTGCTGCAAGCTTTCCTTAAATGTTAAGGACGGCATCATCCAGGAGGCTCTGGTTGAGACTATCGGCTGCTCAGGCATGACACATTCCGCAGCTATGGCAAGTGAGATCCTTCCCGGTCTTACAGTACTTGAGGCTCTTAATACAGACCTTGTATGTGATGCCATCAACACTGCTATGAGAGAACTTTTCCTTCAGATCGTTTACGGACGTACCCAGAGTGCTTTCTCTGAGGACGGACTTCAGATCGGTGCAGGTCTTGAGGATCTTGGTAAGGGTGCACGTTCAATGGTAGGTACTACTTACGGTACTCTTGAGAAGGGACCCAGATATCTGGAACTTACAGATGGTTATATCACACATCTGGCTCTGGACGAGGATGACGAGATCATCGGTTACAAATATATCAACTTCGGCAAGATGATGGATTTCATCAAGGCCGGTGAAGATGTTGTCAAGGCAGTCGAGAAGGCTTCCGGACAGTATGGACGTGTGGCAGATGCGGTCAGACTTATCGACCCTCGTAAAGAGTAATTAAGGAGGATAATACACAATGGCAAAATTTGAATCATATGAGAGAAGAGAAAAGCAGATCCTTGCTAAGCTTAATGAGTACGGGATCAGCTCTATTGATGAAGCTGAGCAGATTACAAAGGATGCAGGTTTGGATGTTTATCACCTTATCGAGGGTATCCAGCCTATCTGTTTCGAGAATGCAAAGTGGGCTTATACTGTAGGTGCTGCTATAGCTATTAAGAAAGGCTGCCGCAAGGCTGCTGATGCTGCAGCTGCTATCGGTGAAGGCCTTCAGGCTTTCTGTATCCCCGGATCTGTTGCAGATACACGTAAGGTTGGTCTTGGTCATGGTAACCTGGGCAAGATGCTTCTTGAGGAAGATACAGAGTGCTTCGCATTCCTGGCAGGCCACGAGTCATTCGCAGCTGCTGAGGGTGCTATCGGTATCGCAGAGAAGGCTAACAAGGTTCGTCAGAAGCCGCTCCGCGTTATCCTTAACGGACTCGGCAAGGATGCTGCTCAGATCATTTCCCGTATCAACGGCTTTACCTATATCGAGACTGAGTATGATCCTTATACCAATACTGTAAAGGAAGTTTTCAGAAAGTGCTATTCCAAGGATCCTGAGTCACCTCGTGCAAAGGTTAACTGCTACGGTGCTAATGATGTATGCGAAGGTGTTGCTATCATGTGGAAAGAGAATGTTGATGTTTCCATCACCGGTAACTCAACCAATCCTACACGTTTCCAGCATCCCGTTGCAGGTACTTATAAGAAGGAGCGTCTTGAGGCTGGAAAGAAGTATTTCTCAGTTGCTTCCGGCGGCGGCACAGGACGTACACTGCATCCCGATAACATGGCTGCAGGTCCTGCTTCTTACGGTATGACAGATACTATGGGACGTATGCACTCAGATGCTCAGTTCGCAGGTTCTTCTTCAGTTCCTGCTCATGTAGAGATGATGGGTCTGATCGGAGCTGGTAACAACCCCATGGTTGGTATGACTGTATCTACCGCAGTTTCCATTGAAGAGGCTGCAAAGGCAGGAAAGTTCTGATAATATACTGACGTAGTTTCAGAGAAGATTTTATGAAATGGCGTTTACCTTTGAAGAAAGGCAGGCGCCATTTTTATTTGGAAAAAAAAGGCTTTTGTGATAAAATGATTCGGGTGAATTGAGACGATGGTTAGTTTAATACACCGTAAAAGGAGGTATCTTTATGGCTTTGCCAAAGGATCCGAATATGCTGCTCAGCTATATAAATATGAACCTGCGGGATAAATACCCGGATCTTGATGAACTGTGTGCAGCGGAATGCTGCGAGCGGCACCGGATAGAGGAAGCGCTGTCAGCTGCGGGCTTTGTTTACGATGAAAATTTTAAAAGGTTTGTAAACAGACAGTAGGCGTTGAGCGGTGCGTGGATATTGTTAATTTAAGTAAATGATCATATAACATCACAAGCCCTGGATCCAGGGAAGAAAGGAAACAAAATGAAACAGAGACCTGTAGTTTTAATGGTACTTGACGGCTTCGGACTTTCCGATGAGCATGAGGCTAATGCGGTATATATGGCAAAAACGCCTGTTATCGACAAACTCATGGCGGAGTGTCCTTTTCAGAAAGGATATGCTTCTGGACTGGCAGTAGGACTTCCTGACGGACAGATGGGAAATTCCGAGGTAGGACATATGAATATCGGATCCGGAAGGATCATATATCAGGATCTTACGCTTATCACAAAGTACATCGAGGATGGCGTTTTCTTCAAGAATGAAGACCTTCTTCGTGCAATAAATAACTGTAAGGAAAAGAATTCCGATCTTCATATCTGGGGACTTTTATCTGATGGTGGGGTTCACTCACATAATACACATCTTTATGCACTGCTTGAGCTCTGCAAGAAGGAAAATTTCGAGAGAGTATTCATTCATCCCTTCTTTGACGGCCGTGATACGCCCCCTGCATCAGGAAAGGATTATCTGCAGGCGCTTGTAGATAAGACTAAGGAAATCGGTGTTGGTAAAGTAGCTTCACTTTCTGGACGTTACTATGCAATGGACAGGGATAACAACTGGGACCGTATCCAG
>CAMOJK010000033.1 GCA_946616835.1 uncultured Lachnospiraceae bacterium | reverse complement strand
TATGGGCATGAAGAATGATGTATCATTCATAGTGTCGGATATGCTGAGCCTGTATGAACAACAGAGCAGTTACAATCCAAACATGCCGGTAAGGCAGCTGATGTATCTGGGACGGCAGTATGACCGTTACATTGAAGAGACTAAGCAGAACATATATGGCAGTAAGCAGATGCATCTGCCGGTACCGCAGCTTGTGACATTTTATAACGGTGATAGTGATATAGAAGATAAGATACTGAACCTGAGCGATTCGTTTGAGAAGAATGGTGAAATGTCTGATGTGCAGGTAAGGGTCAGGATGATAAATATCGCGAACAACCCGGATAAAGACCTGCTGAGAGCATGTAGACCGCTCGGAGAGTATTCCTGGTTTGTTGAAAAGGTTAAAGAAAAAAAGAGGGACAAGGGTGTTTCTCTGGAAGAAGCGGTTGACGAGACCATAGACGAAATGCCGGAGGAATTTCAGATAAAGGAGTTCCTTAAAAAGAACCGTACGGAGGTAAAGAATATGTGCCTTACAGAATATAATGAAGCCGAGACTATGCAGCGGTTTAAGGAAGAGGGCCGGGAAGAGGGCATAGCAGAAGGTGCAGCTATCCGTGATGAACAGAAAATAACGGAAATGCTTCAGTCCGGCAGATCTCCTGAGGCTATCTCTGATTTCTGCGGCTACCCCCTTAAGCAGGTTTTGTCTGTACGGAAGAAGCTGCAGATGGAGAACGGGGACGAATGAAAGCCTAGAGCTGATAATACAGTAATCTGTGGACAGGCGGCAGTGATGCCGCCTGTTTAAATGCTCATCCGGGGTGAGCCGGTGTAAACGCCCGTCTGTTTTTCTCCATAGAATCCATCTTCTAAACATATAGTAAATCAGGACTTGATTTTTTTCGGGGGGGGGGGTATATTTACTATGTTTTATTTTGTGTCAGTTGAATGTGTGAAAGGAGTTTGTGTAAGTATGAAAAGAAAAATCACAAGTTTATTTCTTCTGGGAGTTGTTACGCTCAGCGTTGTCGGATGTGGTAATAATGAGAAAAATCAAGCAGTTGCACAGTATCAGGAGATGGGTATGACGGAGGAGGAAGCTAAGGAGGTTGCTGATGCTGTGTATGGTGAAGATGCAGGTACTGTAGCGGATGCGTCAACTGAAGCTGATCAGGAAGTGCTGGAAATAACTTTTGAACCGACGGAAGAAATAAAGAATGCAACATTATATGAGCCGGTGATTCAGGTATATGATGATGTTTTTGTTTTATACAGCTGTACTGTAGACGAGTTTATAGCTCAATTTGGTGACAAATATGATTTCAGCGCTATTGATCCGGATTCTTTTGAAAATATGAATAGTTTTGAGGTTCAGAGAAAGGATGCTACGGGATATGAATTAAGAGTCTGGTGTGATGGAAGTGGTGATCACCTTCGTATCGGTGACAGATATGTAAGAATGGTCGATGCACCGAAATGTAGACAGTTTGTTTGGCTTCCCGGTGCTATCAGTTGTGACACAAATAACACTGAAAGTTCGGGATACAATTATGAAACCTTTGTTAGTGAGTATCTTGCGGGTATGGGTATCACAGTAGAAGATGATAAAAATGCGGATAATTCAATCATCGTAATGGCTGTTAACGGAGAAATGAATGAATCCGCAAGTGTGTATGGATACACTAAGAGCATAAAGATTGGAAATGGACCTAAAGACTACAATGGATATGTTGTATGGGTTGTTTTGCAGCCTAATTACCTTAAAGCATATCATGGAGCGTTTCCTACTATAGAAGAGATAGACCATGAAAAGAAGTTTGATGTAGATGCCATAAAGTATGAATTTATAGAAGATGAAGCAACAGGAGAAATAATATGTGGTCAGTATGCCAACAACGGAGTATCGAGTGAAATCTTTGCGCGGTCAAATGTCAATACCCCGGAATGGCTTGAAAAAATGTACACAGAATAAAAGAAAAATGTGCACCCGAAAGAGAATATCATAAAGTTATGATGACAGAAAAATAGCTCTATATCAAAATGGTATAGGGCTATTTTATTATTATATTTCACCATTTACATTTTCACTCCATAAAATCCAACTTCTTATCCGCAGGCAGCCGGGGCGGTAGCAGGATATAAAAAACATGCTAAAATATCTTCAGGACAGCAGGGATGATATGGCCGTGGATGAAGCCACCCGGGAGCTGGACCGCTATGTGGATAGTATCAAGAGCAACAGCGTGCTTAAAGGAGACTATATGACGGTTGGTGATTTTATAGATAATGAACGCAGTGAAGAGCGGGAAGAAACCACTGCAAGAGTGACTAAAGAAGTGACCGAGCGTGTGACGAAGCAGGTGACCGTGTCAATATTGCAAGATGATATATTGGATCTGCTGAATGACAAAGGTACCGTTCCGGAGGATTTGCGGAATAAAATCTGTGAAGAAGCGGATCCGGAAAAACTTCGTCATTTACTACTGCTGGCCGGAAGGGTGCAGAGTGTTGAGGAATTTGCGCATAAGATTCCTTAAATATGATGAGTATCTGTTTCTTATCAGGCAGCTTCTCTTTATCCTTCTCAGGCAGATTCAAATCTTTCGCATTGGTATACAAAAGCATATTATCGTTATTAAGAAAATAATAAAGGAGAACAGCTATGACAATAATAAATGAGTTGGATTCGACATGTGGAATTTCCGATGAAGAATTGACACACCGCTTTAAAGAGTCAATACGAATTGATGATGAAATCAGAAGAATCAAAGGGTTGCCAGTAGCGAGATATGATGATGAAAAACAGCAGGCGTATCTCGAATATCCGGATGGGAGGCGTGAATATGTCGGATAAAATAAAACTTCCCGAGGTTATGGTGTTTGCTGGACCAAACGGAAGTGGAAAATCTACTATTACGCGAATGGCAAAGACCGTGGGAGAATATATAAACGCGGATGACATAAAGAAAAATTCAAATTCCGCAGTCGATCTGCGGGATGTTTTAATTATGTATTTTTATTCATACATTTTTATAGACTATGCTTTATGGCTGTGATAAAATATTACGGAAAAGGTTTTCGTAAAACATCATAAAAACTAAAACTTAAAACTAAATAAAAGGGGGGTTACATCAATGGACGCAAAAGCCAGTTCTTCAAGAACGGCCGCGAAAGCCGAAAGTATCGGTTTCTTTTCAAGGCTGAGTACCAAGATTGCTTTTTTTGCAGGCGGAATACTGTTTGTCGCAATACTGATACAGGTTATCAGCGGCGTTTTAAATGCATCAAAGTCGATGCAGAATACTTATTTAAATTACGCCCTTAACCTGGCGCAGGAAACTGCTGTGGCGGTGGATTTTGCCACTGAATTTGGAGAGGAGGCATATGGCGGATATGCCAAGAATCTTGCGGAGGAAGCTGCGGTTTCCATAGATTTTTCCCGGGAGTTCGGTGAAGAAGTCTACAAGAATTATGCCTTCGATCTGGCGGTCAATACGGCTCATGCCATTGACAAGGTGACGGTGGACGGAATACGTCCGGACAGGGCGACACTTAAATCTGTGCTTGGTGATGTGACCATATCGGGCGTTGAGGGGTCATACGCATACATGGTAAGTCCTGACGGCACCATGCTCTGGCATCAGACTACCGAAAAGATCGGTCAGCCTGTAGAAAATGCGGCAGTAAAAGGCATAGTTGCAGATCTCCAGGCAGGAAAAAAAGTAGAGCCCGGTGCGATATTCTATGAATACAAGGAAGCAACAAAGCTTGCCGGATATGCATTCACAAAAACCGGTGACATCGTGATCGTTACGGCTGATTATGATGCATTCATGAAGATCAATTACGATTCCCTTATAGGAAATATAAAGATAGATGTGGCAGAAGGCTCGTATGCATACATGGTATCTCCCGACGGAACGATGTTATGGCATCCCACTCCGGAAAAGATCGGCCAGCCTGTGGAAAATGCAGCGGTAAAGGGGATAGTTGCAGACCTCCAGGCCGGAAAGACTGTTGAGGACGGATATGTAATCTATGATTATAAGGGTTCCAAAAAGCTTGCGGGATATTCATTTACAGATACCGGAAATATAGTACTTGTTACTTCTGATTATGATGAGCTTGTAAAGATTGATTATGATTCTCTTATTGGCAAGATTGAGATGACAGGCGTTGAAGGATCCTATGCATACATGGTTGCACCTGATGGCACCATGCTTTGGCATAAGACCCCCGAGAAGATCGGTCAGCCTGTGGAAAATGATGCGGTAAAGGGGATAATTGCAGACCTCCAGGCGGGAAAGGAAGTTCCTGACGGTTCATGCATTTACAAATACAAAGGTGTAAATAAAGTAGCCGGATATTCTTTCACAAATGATGGCAATATAGTGATAGTTACTGCAGATAAGGCAGAGATGCTTAAGAGCGTGTCAAAGATGCGCAACAAGATGATAATATATGCATTGCTCTGCCTGATAGTGGCTATAATTGCGATAATCCTTGTTTCGTCGATGTTAATGAAGGGAATAAATGCACTTGTTCCTGTTATAAATAAGATAGCGGGGCTTGATTTCTCTGATGACAAAACTGCTAAGACTCTGGCTAAGCGGTCTGATGAAGTGGGAGTTATCTCAAGGACTGTGGAGCGGATGCACGAAAGCCTGAGGGGTGTTGTGGAGTCCATTGAAGGTGCAGGACAGAGTATTGATTCCAATGTTGATGATCTGGATCATACAATCAAGAATGTGGGTAATATCTGCCAGGACAATTCCGCTACGACGGAAGAACTGGCCGCAGGTATGCAGGAGACTGCGGCTACCACTGCCGGGATCACGGGTAATATCGGAGATATACAGGATAGCGCCCAGAGCATTGAAAAGCTGGCTGCGGACGGCAGCAGCCTGTCGAGAGAAGTGTCCCAGCGTGCAACAGAGCTTGCGGCAACAACAGAAAAAGCAAGCCGGAAGACCATAGAGATATATGAGTCAGTTAAGGAAAAATCAGAAAAGGCAATACAGGCATCCAAGTCTGTTGATAAGATAAATGCTCTTTCCGGAACTATAATGGAGATATCTTCGCAGACAAGCCTGTTAGCACTGAATGCGTCCATAGAGGCAGCCAGGGCAGGTGAAGCAGGAAGAGGCTTCGCTGTTGTTGCTACAGAAGTAGGTAACCTGGCTACGCAGTCTTCATCGGCAGTAAGTGACATTGGCCACATTGTAACCGAGGTGGTTTCGGCAGTTAACCAGATGGCGGAGTGTCTTACAGAAACAACCAGTTTCCTGGAAAGCAATGTACTTTCGGATTACGAGGAGTTCGGCAAGGTGAGCGTGCAGTACCGTGAGGATGCAGAAAGCTTCGGCCGGAGCATGGATACCATACGAAGCAGCATTGACAGTCTGAACGAAGCAATTGACCGTATAGCTGCTGCTATAAATGGCATAGACAATACCGTCAATGAGTCCACCAGAGGTATCTCCGATATAGCGGGCAAGACATCCGATATGGTATCGGATACTACGGACAGCATGGCTAAGGTGGAACAGTGCAAGGCTGCAGTGGCAGAGCTTAAGGAAATCATATCCAGATTTGAAATGTAGTAAAACTGAACACAGACAGATGAGGTATTAGTGAATGACGAAACTCCCGACTTAAAAGCTTAAGATATTTTAATCGGGAGTTTTGACTTCAAGGGAGAAAACATGCTATGAACAGCGAAAAAATCCTGAAAAAACTGTATAAGAATATTTCGGAAAACAGGGAAGAAGATGACTTCGAGGTGATGCTTGTTCCGGCGGAAGAAAGTGGGCTTGAGACTATGGTACTGACAACTCTTCATCATGGCTTCGGTACGGAAACCGGTCTGGCTGAAGGTGAATTTTATTTTTATGAAGACACTTTTGTTGCCAAGATGATTCTTGTGCCTGAGCTTAGCAGCGATATACTTCCTGAACTTAGCATATTGATAGCTGTTGTAAATGCACAGACACAGGCCGGGTGTTTTGAATATGATGCGTATGAAAATGCACTTGCATATTCGTTAAAGACACCGATAGTAAAGGGGCTTTCTGAAAAAGAGGCTATCGGTTTCTGTGACCGTTTGATGGCTGTGGCTCTGTCTGTATCGGAACAGAACAGCAGGGTGCTTATGGAATGTGCACTTTCGGGGAGAGGGATTTAGTATGGAATTTATCAGGATAAAACCGGATATAAAACTGCTTGAAGCTACTGCAGGAAAAGGGGTATGCGACGTGGTTTTCAGCGGGAAATTTGAAATATGCATGATAGCAGGAACGATGAATGAAGAGGTAGTATGCTATGCAGTCTTTTCACATATTCCTGAGTCTGATGAGGAAGTATATCTGGAATATCTTTATACTGTTCCTGATCTTCGGGAGCAGGGGAAATGTACGGAGCTTCTTGAGTATGCAGAGGAATATCTCGCAGGGATGGGGATAAGGATCATAACATCCCGTATTGCGCTTGAACTGAAGTATGCACTTGAGTATAACAGCTTCATCATAAACAGGGGCTTTCTTCCGCTCAGTCATAGCGAAAGGATAATGTTCTACCGCTTGGACGACATGCTGGATGCCGAAACGATACAGACAGTTTTAGACAGCAAAAATGTGCTTCCGCCGGTAAGCCGTTTGAGTCAGGTAGATAAAAAGATCATGAATGTCTTTATCTCTGAAAAGAAGCATACCGGCTTTTATTTCTTTAGGGATGAATGTGAAGAACGGTACAGCAGGTTCTATGTCGAAGGCGGAAAGGTTCACGGTGCTTTAATAGCCTCAAGGCCTGAAAAAGATACACTTTATATTTCAGCAATATACATAGATGAGCCGGCTCACAGAAACAATATGTTCCTGCCGCTTTTATGCAGCTGCTTAGAGTCGGTTTTGAATGAAAAAGATATCAACATAATCATATGTCTGGATGACGAGGCAACATACAAAGGTATGCTCAAGATTTTCAATCCGCCGGATAGTGAAAGTCTGGTGCTTGAGCATATGAAGTATATTGCAAAACGGTGAAAATGGCCTGAGTAAAGCAGTTACATAGGGCTTTGGGTGTATTGATCAAGAAAGGAAGAAGCCGATGGAATCTGGTAAATTTGTCCAAAAGCATACAGAAAAGAATGATGAGCTTATAAAGACAGAACAGAATACGATCAAGACGGACCAGAGTTTTGAGATAAAAGAGCATGTCTATAAAGATTCACATATAAATATATTTAGTGATAATGATATAAAAACAGATACTCTTAAGCTCTTTGACGAAAACAGGGAACGGGAGGATAACCCTGTAATACAGTCCGGTAACAAACGGCTTGATGATATAAGGGTGACATATCAGTTCCATACGCTGTCTCCTAAAGCTTCTCTGACGAGAAGATACCTTCTGGAAACTAAAAAGAAGAATGAAATACAGGGTGGAGATCCTGAAAGGGATAGTCTTGACCTTATGGTAAGCACCTATATGGATGAGGAGGAAAGAAAAAAGATAGCGAAAGAAACGAAGACAAAGCTAAAGCGATTCTGGGAATACAAAGATATTCTTGCAAAAGATCCATTGCTGTCAAGAACAGAAAAAGCGACGGCCCTTTATAATTATGCCAAAACATTTAAGTCTGATGTAGAAATATACAGATCTATTTATCGAAATAACCTGACGAAAGGAAAACGCGGGAGGAATATAGATCATTACTTAGACAGATATGATACCCTGATAAGGCATTTTGAAGACGGATCAGAGAATCTGGCCGAACTGGATTTCCTTGGTCCTGAAGAGGTGTTTGCTGGCGAGTCGATGCTTGGTACGGAAGAAGATATGAACCGTATCCTGGCAAATGCTAAGAAAAAGGCCATAAGGCTTGAGAAGCATAGCGGAAAGAAGGCTGCGCCGGAGGAAATAGAAATGCAGCCGGACTATGACCTGAAGAAATACGACTCCACCCTGTCAGGCAAGCAGTATGAAGGGCTTAGCCGTACTGATGACTGGCTTATGGGACTGGGAATTCATTCTCCTAAAAGGCTTCCTTTTATAAACAGAATATTGGCTCTTTCCGCAAGGGAAAGGCTCCTTGTATACAGGCTCGTGGAAAAAGGGCATCTGGCTAAAGCTGATATTGTGGATATAGCCATGTCACAGACGGATTATGTACCGGATGTGTCAAAAATAAGCTTCAAGATGTACAGAGTTCCTTTCAGACTGTGGGAAAAAGCAGGAAAGGACGGAATGATGCGCCATCATTGGGATATGCTTGAGGCAGCCTTAAGCATAGTGTCCCGTCCTGAAGTGAGCCATGCCATAAGCGGATTTGCTGAATCATCGCAAAAGGAAACAAAGTCCGGAAAAAAGAGTAAGAGCAATGACCTGAGAGGTGAAATCGATGAAATCAAGGATGATAAGATGAAGGGCCTGCTCATCAATGTTTACGATACAGCTATGGAACGCGACAGGCTGGTGGAAGATGCCATAAGTGCACTTGAAGAAGCGGTCAAAGCCAGGGAAAAAAGTGACAATGCGTGGATCAGAAAATCGAAAAAGGAAAAAGCGGCAGATCGTGCTATGAAGGCGGCTGCAGAAAAGGTAAATACGCTGTTTGAGTATGACAGGGGACTTAATGAGAAGCAGAAGCAGCTCCGGTTTGAAACGGGATATACCGGAGAAAGTGCGGGGGATGTTGTCAAAGAGGTCGCGGTTGACAGCCTGTACGGTGCGAGTCAGGCACTTGGAGTGGTATCCAAGATCAGCATGATCCCGAGCCTGGACGGACTAAAAACAGATATCGTTACCGCGTGGCTTACTGCACAGGCACAGGGGCAGGTGGCATCGTATGCCGGAAGGCAGATGGATAACCTGCTTACCGATGTGAATAAGGTAGCAGGAGGTGCAGCTGCAGTAAAGGGTGCGATAGGGCTTCTTACCAGCCTGAAGGGATTTAGCAATATCAGGAAGGCTATGAAGAACGGAAACTTAAGCGGATTTGACAGAGCCTATATGGCTGGCCAGTATTTTTATGGTCTTTCGGCTTCGGCAGCGAGCATAGGGATTGGTGTTACCAATATGGTTTATGCTTCCACGGCTGCCCAGGCGTTTTTGAACAAGAAACCGGAACTGATGGCGGGAGTGAAGTCTAATCTGACCATTGCAGGTGCGGTAGTGTCTGCCGGCGGCCTTCTTGTAAATACAGCAGACTATGCACTTCAAGGTAAACACTTATATCATAGGCATAAGGCAAATCAAAAAATAGAAGATCTTAAAACAAGGGGGGCTATCCGTGGAGATGATGAAACCTACATGGACGGCATAACCAAGCTTGATACAAGGAATAAAACAAAACAGTTTGTAAATACCACTTTTTCAGCAGTGACAAATGCCGGAAATCTGGCATCTCTATTTGCGGGTCCGGCCGTAGCACTTGTCTGGAGCGGATTGGCTGTAGGGGTGTCGTTAGCGAACAAGCTGACGGATTATCTCTTGAATGAACGGTCTAAGGCAAAGACCGCTGAGGAATTCCTTAACCTGAGCGACCTTACGGATATTCTGGATGGGGTTGACTTAAAGGTAAAAGAGAAGCTGAAAAACGACAAGAAAAAGCTGAAGGAGTTTAAGAAGACTCTTATGAACCATATGGCGGCAGAGCTTGGCTTTACTACATTCAGGACTTTTTTCAAACACATCACCGGGAAGTATGGAGAGTTCCTGTTTAGAAAGCTTTTCTATAACGAAAATGACGAGCTGATCACGGAGAAAATGTCTGAAACTTCAGAAGTTTCACAGGCATGTGCACAGTTAGTAAAAGGTATGGGGCTCAGAGTAAGGTATCCGAAGAGCGATTCAGCAGCTGATGTAAAGAGAATAAGGCCTGCCGCACAGGCAATAGCGGCAAAACTTGGCGGATGAGGCGGCCTGTATGTATATACAGGCAGTTTGTAATTAATGACTGGGGGAAAGTATCAGTATGGTTGAAGATGTATTAAATAATTTAAAAGAAAGACTTGATAAAAATAAAATACCTGCAAAGATCGTAGAAGAGGACAGACCGGTGCTTACCGTGCTTCTGACAAAGCCTGTTACAGATTCTGATATATACGGGGATATCTTTTTTGCAACTTATGGAGGAGATCCCTTTGATAATGGGCTGGCGGTAATCCAATGGGAGGCTGCTGATATAACGGATTACAGTCCGGCAGAGCATGCGGAATTGTGTGCAGCTCTGTCGCTTCTGAATGCCGTGCTTCCTACCGGAGGATATGCGGTTTTTACTGAGGATGCAGCGGATGATGCGGAAAGTGACTATCCGTCGAAAATAACCCTTATTTACCGTATTGTAATTCCTGTCGGAGATATAGCTGATAAAAAATGGATCACAGATGAACTGTATGATGCCATAGAGACAAGTGCGGCGGTGCTTAAGACGACTGCAGGTCCTCTGTGCGGTTACGCTAAGGGTGAAGTGTCCGGGGAGGAATTCAGGGAACTGTTATCATGATCTGCCTGAGAGTGCGGAGCGTATGACCGGGGGATGACGAACGCTGCGTTATTATGGTACAACAAGGATGTTGTACATTAATTGCATGGAAATAAGTGAGCGGGGGATGGCGAACGCCATGCAATTATGGTACAACAAGGATGTTGTACGTTAATTGCATGGGAATAAGTGAGCCATGGATGGCGAACGCCATGCAATTATGGTATAATAGTCAATAACTATGGATAAAATTGATTTACAACAGGATAATAAGATGCTGTCAGTGGTTATCCCTGCCTATAATGAGGAGGGGATGATACTTAAGACAGCAGAAACATTAAAAGCTCTGATGAATGATGCAGGCATCATTTATGAGCTTATTTTTGTTAATGATGGTTCATCAGATCTGACGCAGGAGCGCATAGAGGAGGCTTCTGAAAAGGATCAGTCAGTGCGGTATGTATGTTTTTCCAGAAATTTTGGCAAGGAAGCAGCAATTTTTGCAGGGCTTGGTGCAGCAAAGGGAGGTTGTGCAGCTGTAATGGACTGTGATCTCCAGCATCCGCCGGAGGTGCTGATCGAGATGTACCGTCTCTGGGAGGAAGGCTACGAGATAGTAGAGGGGGTAAAGAAAAGCCGCGGCAGAGAATCGATATTCCATAAGTTTAGTGCCGGGTTGTTTTACGGCATAATGAGCAAGGCTACAAAAATTGATATGTACAGGGCTTCTGACTTTAAGCTTCTGGACAGGCGGGCGGTGGACGCTCTGCTTATGTTTCCGGAATACCATGTATTCTTCCGGGCACTTTCATCATGGATAGGATATAAAAAGACTTCTGTTGAATTTGACGTAAGGGACAGGGAAGTTGGAAGCAGCAAGTGGAGTACATCTGCGCTCTTTAAATATGCGGTTAATAATATTGTGGAATATTCTGCGGTTCCCCTGCATTTAATAACAGGGATCGGGGTTGTGTCACTTATATTTGCCTTTGTCCTGGGAATACAGACTCTTGTACGGTATTTCTGCGGGACTGCGGCAGAAGGCTTTACTACGGTAATTCTTTTGCAGCTTTTCAGTGCAAGTGTGATCATGATAGGCATAGGGATCGTAGGACTTTACCTTGCCAAGATATATGATGAGGTGAAACGCAGACCCAGATATATCATCGCAAAGATGAAGTGAGATGACTGTTTAGGACAGCCCAAAGCACTTGAGCTGATGGTGTGCTAAGGAGTAAATTAATCAGAATGAGGTTTTATGAAGGCTCTTATAACAGGTGCATCCGGTTTTGTGGGTCCTTACCTTGCAAAGGCGGTGCGTGAAAATCTTAAATATGAAGTTGTAGGTACCATACAGAATCACAATACAGACAGTTTTTCAGATGGTGAAGTGAGGGAGCTTGACATAATGGATCCGGCAGCTGTTCTTGCCCTGCTTCAGGATGAACACCCCCAGTGCATCTTCCATCTGGCGGCCCAGAGCTCGGTATCCAGGTCGTGGAAGGATCCTGCCGGAACCGTGAGCGTCAATGTAAAGGGAACGCTTAATCTCCTGGATGCATTAAGACAGCTGGAATACAGCCCGAAAGTGATCCTCGCCGGCTCGGGTGAGGAATACGGATATGTTCGCCCGGAGGAGGTGCCTGTAAAGGAAGAACAGTTCCTTCGCCCGGGAAATATCTATGCGGCAACCAAGGCCGGGCAGAATATGATGGCTACGGTATACGCTCAGGCATATAATCTGCAGCTGATCATGACCAGAAGCTTTAATCATATGGGACCGGGGCAGTCGCCTGTATTTGTGGTGGCTGATTTCTGCAGACAGGCAGTCAGGGTTGAAAAGGGTTTTCAGGCACCTGAGATACATGTGGGTAATCTGTCGGCTATGAGGGATTTTACGGATGTGCGTGATGTGGTAAATGCATATACTGCGCTGGCACAGTTTGGAATCCCGGGAGAGACTTACAATGTTGGTACAGGAAAGGCTGTAAAGATTGCGGATATATTGGATCTTATAATAAAGATAAGTGGTGCGGATATAAAGGCTGTAGTTGATGAAGAGAAGCTTCGACCGGTGGATGTTCCCATCATAGAGCCTGATGTATCAAAGATTTATAAGGCTACCGGCTGGAGACCTCAGATAAAGCTGGAACAGACAATAGCTGATACCCTGGATTATTTCCGTGAAAATGAGGAGTTGCTTAAGTGACCATGGCAGATACAGACAAAAAAAGTGCGCTCATAATAGGTGGTACCAGCCTTTTTGGAAGGTATCTCATACCAAGACTTATAAGGCGTGGGGAGAAGGTTACAGCTACATATTTAAAAAAGGCAGATTGTGAAAGGGATGATCTGGCAGAATATGCGGGGACGGAAAAATGCACTGACTGGGTGTTTTTGGATGTGCTCGACAGGGAAGGTATTGTTTCCGTATTGAAATACTGTATGCCTGATGTGATATATGATCTTGCGGTACAGAATTCTGTTGGTTATGCATGGAAGGAACCGGCAGAAACAGTGGATATAAATGTGATAGGTGCACTGAATCTTTTTGATGCCGTAAGGTGCATAGAGGGATACAGCCCAAGGATAATAATGGCAGGCTCCGGAGAGGAATACGGCCGAAATGATTTTGACCGCATACCCATGTCGGAAGAATTGCAGCCCAGACCAAACAATATCTTTGCTTCCACCAAAGTATGTCAGGCTCTGCTTGCAAATATTTACCACAGGGCTTACGGTCTTGATGTGATCACCTTGAGGACATTTAATGAGATAGGTCCCGGCATGAGCAGGAGATTTTCTGTTTCTAATTTCTGTATGCAGTTTGCAAGGGCTGCAAAGGAAGGCAGGAAAGAATTTAAGCTTCATGTTGGAAATATAAACATTGAGCGGGACTATACGGATGTGCGGGATCTGACGCAGGCCTTTATCGAAATCGCAGATAAGGGAAGGGGCGGAGAAATATACAATGCGGGCAGGGGAAAAGCTGTCAGTGTGCGGAATGTTATAGAGATGCTTGAAGAAATAAGCGGTGTAAAGGCAGATATAATCGTTGATCCCAGCCGCATGCGCCCTATAGATACGCCGAAATTTGAATCCGATAACAGCAAAATCGAAAATGATACCGGATGGCGGGCGGCCTACAGCCTGCAGGATACCATAAAGGATATGTATAATCATGTATCCTCATGAATTGAAAATTAATGGGGGCTTGTGACAATGAATGTAATACTTCTTTCAGGCGGATCGGGGAAAAGGCTCTGGCCGCTGTCAAATGATAACAGATCAAAGCAGTTCATAAAGATATTAAAAAGGGAAGATGGAACAGTGGAATCCATGGTACAGAGGATGTACAGAGGGATAGTTTCTGCTGATAAGGCTGCGGATGTGACTGTTGCCACATCCAGAGCGCAGGTGGCTGCGCTGCACAGTCAGATAGGAGAAAATATTACCCTGTCTGTGGAACCATGCAGAAAGGATACATTCCCGGCAATTGTGCTGGCTTCTGTTTTTCTGAATGAGATAAGGCATGTGGACGAAGATCAGCTTTTGATGGTATGTCCTGTGGATCCCTATGTGGAGGATGATTATTTTGATGCGCTGAAAAATCTGGAAAAACTTGCTCTTTCGGAAAAGGATGCCGATATCTGTGTTATGGGAGCAAAGCCTGCATATCCTGCGGAAAAATACGGATACATTCTGCCGAAGGAAAAGAAGGAAGGCAGGATTTACGGCATATGTCGTGAAAAGCCGAGCGAAGATATAGCAAAAGAATATATCGGACAGGGAGCTTGGTGGAATGCAGGGGTTTTTGTATTCAGAATGGGCTATATTCTGAAAAAAGCACACGAAAAGATAGATTTTACGGACTACGAGGATCTGTATGAAAAGTATGAGACACTTAATGCCGTAAGCTTTGATAAGGAAATACTTGAGGCTGAAGAGAAGGTGTGTGTCCTGGAATTCGGAGGTGCATGGAAGGACCTGGGAACATGGAATACCCTGACGGAGGCTATGGATGAAACAGCAACGGGTAAAGCCGTGGTGGACGGAAGCTGCGAAAATGTAAATGTCCTGAATGAGCTGGATGTGCCTGTTGTATGTATGGGCTTGAAAAATGTTGTTGTGGCAGCTTCGGCAGAGGGAGTTTTTGTCTCCGATAAGGAGGCCTCAAGCCATAATAAGCCTGTGGTAGATAAGATAGACCAGCAGGTTATGTTTGCAGATAAATCGTGGGGGAGCTTCAGGGTACTGGATGTAGGTCCGGGAAGCATGACCAACAAGATAACCGTATTTGCGGGACGGGCTATGAATTATCATTCCCATGAACATAGGGATGAAGTGTGGAATATCGTATCCGGAAGAGGAACCGTCATAGTGGATGGAATGAAACAGCCTGTGTCAACGGGGGATGTGGTGACAATGGCTGCAGGCTGCAGACATACGGTAGTCGCAGAAACTGAACTGTGCCTTATAGAGGTGCAGATAGGTGATGCCATAAGCGTGCACGATAAGACAAAGTATAAACTTGATATATGATATTGTAACTGTTCCTGATGGCTAAAGCACTTGCTGTTGGGACATACAGCTGGTAAATTCGGGAAATCATATAAAAAAGAATTACCCTATGTGAGTTTGATCGCATGGGGATGAGTTGACAGATAAATACATGAATGAAGTCAGTACTGAAAATAATAAAAAAAATTCCATAATGCCGTTTCTCTTAAAGCCTGCAGAGAAGGATTATCTTTGGGGGGGCAGGAGGCTTAAGGACGATTTCTGTAAGGAGACAGATACTACGCCTTTGGCAGAGACCTGGGAGTGCAGTACCCATCCTGATGGTTTGAGTACGGTTGCCAGCGGTGAGTACAAGGGGATGGCTCTTTCTGAGGTGCTGAAGATGCATCCGGAATATCTGGGGACTCATCCGAGGGAGAATGGCTATGATGATCTCCCTATATTGGTAAAATTAATAGATGCCGACAGTGATTTGTCAGTGCAGGTACATCCGACGGATGAGTATGCCATGGAATATGAGAATGGGCAGCGGGGTAAGACCGAGATGTGGTATGTTATAGATGCCGCACCAGATACTTCCCTTATATACGGTTTCAGGCATTCCATGACTGTGGATAAGCTAAAAAAAGCCATAGATGAGGGTAAGCTTACAAAATACCTGCAGAAGGTAAAGGTCCATAAGGATGATGTGTTTTTCATTGAGGCAGGGACTGTGCATGCCATAGGAAACGGTGCGGTAATAGCTGAAGTGCAGGAAAACTCAAACCTGACTTACAGACTCTATGACTATGACAGGGTAGACAAAAATGGCAATAAAAGAGAACTTCATATAGATAAGGCGCTGAATGTCATGAATATGTCCGGAGCGCCTGAACCGAAGCAGCCCATGAGGGTACTGAAATTCAGACCGGGCTATGCTACGGAGCTTTTAGGCAGATGTAAGTATTTCCAGATGGAACGCATGATGTTAAATACCGAGCGCATAAAGCAGATGGCAGGGATAAAGACTGAGGCTAATTCCTTTGCAGTGCTGTTATGTGTGGACGGCTGTGGCATCATTACGGATGGCGGTGATGGGAAAGAGGTGCTTCCTTTTTTCAAGGGAGACTGTATCTTTATCCCTGCAGACTCGGACGAGATGCTGCTTCACGGAAACTCCACGCTGCTTAAAATAAGCTGTTAGTGGAGAATGTGGTAATTGGGAGGTTACAGAGGTAATGAAGGAATATGCGGATTATATAGAGGATTTGACAAAGATTGCGGATGATTTTGTCAGGCGCTACGAAGAGACAGCGCAGGATGACGGAGGGGATAAGCTTTACGAGCACCTTTCCAGCCGTATCAAGTCAGTGGAGAGCATGCAGGAAAAATGCAGAAAGATAGGTGTGGAGCTGACAGCCTATAATGCACTTAAGGTGGTACATGATGCTATAGGTGTCAGGGTAATATGTCTTTTCATTGATGATATAATGAAGAATGTAAAGAAAATCCGGGAGATGGAAGGCATAACCATTATAAAGGAAAAGGACTATATAAGTGCTACGAAGCCCAATGGCTACAGAAGCTACCATATGCTGCTTGAGGTAGAAAGTGATGTGCCGGATGCGGCAGGCAATGATCCTGGAAGATATTATATAGAAGTGCAGCTTCGTACCATAGCAATGGATACCTGGGCAGCTCTGGAACATGAACTCAGGTATAAGAAAGATATAAAGAACAGTGCCATCATAGCGGAAGAACTGAAACGCTGTGCCGGGGAACTGGCGAGCTGTGATATCTCTATGCAGACACTGAAGGATATGATAAGAGGAAGCTGAAAGCTGCTGTAATTTTAGAAGGAAAAAGGGTTACGATTAAGTGCAGGACCGTAATGGATAAATAACGGGGCACGCGAAAGTGTAAAAGTCAGGAAAGAGGTAAGGATGAATATACTTGTAGCAGAAGATGAAGAAGATCTTAAGGATGTCATTGAGGCGGTGCTTGATGCAAACGGGTACAGTGTGGATGTGGCTGAAAATGGTGTTCAGATGCTTGAAAAGGCCGCCGAAAAGGAGTATGCGGCTATTGTATCAGACATAATGATGCCTGTGATGGATGGGATAACGGCGGTAAAGAAACTGAGGGAGTCCGGAAATGATACCCCGGTGCTTTTCCTTACTGCAAAGACTGAGGTGGATGACCGGATAAATGGTCTGGATGCAGGTGCTGATGATTATCTTACCAAGCCTTTTGCCGTAGGGGAACTCTTAGCCAGAGTAAGGGCTATGACCAGAAGAAGACGTGAAAATGTAAAGAAGGTCATATCAGTTTATAATATAACTCTGGATACAGATAGAGAGGAACTTACAGGGCAGAATTCCATAAGGCTTCCGGCAAAGGAGAGCCATATGCTGGGCTTCTTTATGAACAATCCGGAAAAGAATTTTTCCACAGAAGAACTCATAGAAAAATTCTGGAAGAATGAAGAAAATGCGGATGAAGAAGCTGTCTGGCTGTATGTGTCATTCTTAAGAAATAAGCTTCGTGCTGTAGGCGCGGCTGCCACTATTGAAGGGGAAAAGGGAAACTCGTACCGACTATCCGGTACGGAATGACTGCAGTGTCTTCGGACATACAGCCCTGGTGCAGAGGACTTTGTGCGTAAGGCTTAGTATATAAAGCTTAGTTAAGATATGCTTGCAAAACTCCGAGTAAAATTTGTATCTTTGGCAGCTCTTACGCTGCTTATATGTCTTACCCTGGTCCTTTCCATGGTGTTTTTCCTTACGGACAATTTTTTTGATGCACAGGTCAATACCATGCTGACGGTGCTGCTTGAAAACGGAGGCGAAATGCCACCGGACAGAGTCTGGGCTATTGGCAACAAGCGGATGCCGGGGGGATTGTCGGAAGAGCTTCAGTATGAAACCAGGTATTTTAGCGTGATAACCGATAAGGAAGGAAATGTCACCCATGTTAATACAGAGCATATTTTCTCCATAGAGGAAACAGAAGCTGCTGAGATAGCCTGTTCAATATATGAAGGAAGATCAAATGATGCGGATATGTCTATAGCCGAGTCATTTCGCAAACTGTTTACCGATACCAGATGGGAGTCGGGTAAGTTTTTCCATGAGAATAATATCTACTATTACGACAGCGTGGAAAAAGGAAACGGCGGAAGACTTTATGTTTTTGTTGACTATACATCAAGATATCTTATAGTCCAGCAGATTTATTCTTATCTGCTGATAGTGGCAGGTATAATACTGCTGGTATTCTGCCTGTTATTCATATATTTTTCAAAACAGCTTATGGATCCGTTTATTGAAAACCAGGAGAGGCAGAAGCGCTTTATAACAAATGCGAGCCATGAACTGAAAACTCCCATAACGGTTATTTCAGCCAATACGGAAATGATAGAGATGACTTCCGGAAAAACCAAGTGGACGGAGTCGAATATGAGGCAGATCAAAAAGCTTAATGAGCTGGTTTCAAACCTGGTAGTGCTCTCTAAACTTAATGAAAAAGATGTGCCGGTTTTTACCAATGTGGACATATCGGCTATAATTAAGGATCAGGCCGAGTCGTTTGCATCCGTAGTGGAAGGCGCCGGCAAGAAATATGAGCTGAATATAGAAGAAGGGCTTACGGTAAAAGCGGTGCAGAACGGTGTGCAGGAAGTAGCTTCTATCCTTATAGACAATGCCTCCAAGTACTGTGACGATGGCGGGAGTGTCCTGGTCAAGCTTGAAAAAGGCTATATGGGGAAGGGGGCTAAGCTTTATGTGCAGAATACTTACAGAGCCGGTGCAACTGTAGATTACACGCGTTTCTTTGAGAGGTTTTACAGGGAGGATGAATCCCATAACAGTAAGAAGAGTGGTTTCGGCATAGGTCTTTCCATTGCGGAGGAAATGTGTGCGAAGATGAATGCAAATATTCAGGTAAGTTATGACAGAAAAAGAGAAGAGATAATGTTTACGGTGACATATAAGCAGTAAGTGAATTATATGTGGTCTTAATGATAAGATAATGTTTCTAAAAATTGTCTGATCGGAAAACGGTAAACGGATAACTTTAAAATGGTGACATCATATTGTTTGGCTCATGCGGCGGAAAATGCAGCCTGGGCAGAAAAAAGCATATCTTCAGATATAGCGGCAATGCCTGAATGGGCGGTTGCCCTGTTTTTTATTGCAGCCGGGGGTGTGCTTTGCTTTCAGGGACTTAACCTGTGCAAGATAGTGCAGTTCTGTGCCTGTGCGGTATTGGCCGGAGTAACTGTACTTCAGATAGGAAAAAACTGGGACAGCATTTGGGTATATGTGGCTGCTGCGGTGGTTGCATTTGCTGCAGGCTATGCAGGACTTAGGCGCTACAAAGCTGGATTATGCGTGACTGCAGGGGTATGCACATATCTGGCTGTGGCAGGATGTTTTGCAAGGTCAGCTCTTATAATGGCCAGGAAAGCCATAAGCGGGATTCCTGATACGGGGATGCTTTTTCAGATATGGATAACAAAGATATTTAATCATGGTGATATATCTGCGGCTACCGGGGAAATGTCGGCAGAGTATGCACAACCGGCGCTTGACCAGATATCGGAGGCGCTAAATGTACTGCAGACAGGACTGTTGGTTGCTTCGATTGCCGCAGTTGTCGTGTCTGTCCTGGTAAATATATTCGGTGATGTGATAATAATAATTTTTACCAGTGCTGCAGGAGCTTTTCTGATGGCAGAAGGAGTATCCGGTCTGTTGGAACCGGGAATAGAAGTGTTCTATGCTATAGTTGGTGCTATGATACTGATAGGGGGAAGCTTCCAGTTCTTTAAGAAAACATAGTCATACATCTGCACGGTTACACATTCGTGGCAACACCGGCAATCATATTGTTTGCAAGCTCGTTTATGAGGGAGCGTCCGGAGGAAGAGCTTAAATATTCCTGAGCCAGCTTTGTATCGGTAAGAAGCTTGTTAAGGCTGTCTGAAGAACTCTGTCCGGAAGAAAGGGAGTCTGCGGGGCTCTGGTCTTTTTCATTATCTCTATTGTCTAAAAGGGCATCAAGCAGTGCATCGGCAATATTTCCGTTTGAGTCAGTGAGGGCGTTTACCACATCTGAGCTTAAGTCGTCGGCATTGAGGGAAGCTCTGAGGCTGTCAAGCTCGGAATCCGAAAGGGAAGCTCTTAATGCGGATGCTGCATCAGTACTCATATCAGAGTAGACCTGTGTGGCAGAAACATTCTGAGTGTTTTTGGAAACATGATCCGAAAGTATCTCGGAAAAGCTCCTTGTTTCAGAAGCTCCGGTAACAGATGCCGAAGGCTTGCCGGGATAACTGCGAAACTGCAGAATATCCGTATCTTTAATTCCTGCGACCTTATATACATTTGTTGAAAGCTCTGCAACATTCATAAAGATATTATAACTTATAAAAGGTGTTTATGTAAATGCCCGGGGTGTGGTAGAATCGTTCTTGCGATATGACGCGATGGGGAAGGGGCATAGCCGGGATACGGCGAGGGTATGAGTACTAAAGAGCAGATAAAAAAAAGACTGATAATGGTTATAGTATTGAATGTGGGAGCCATGATACTGGGGGGGCTGCTTTATTTTATGTATGACAGGACAGGCGAGGGGGTCCCTTGTCTTATATATAAATACACGGGATTCTACTGCCCAGGCTGCGGAGTCACCCGCATGCTGTACACTCTTATCCACGAACATGACATCACTCGGGCTTTCAGGTACAATGCAATGCTGGCGGTCACACTGCCTGTTGCGGCAGTGCTCTATATACCTCAGCTTGTTGTATTCGTAAGGACAGGAGGTCTGTCTGACTGGCTTGGAACTGCAGCTAAGATATGGGGGATAATGATGATCCTGTTCTGTGTGTTGAGAAATATACCTGCATTTGAGTTCCTTGCACCGCCAATGTAATGCAGAAAAAAAGAAAATAAAGTGCAAGTTTCCTATGGTATCTAAGCCGCTTTTGTAATATAATGAAAAAGCTGTCCGTGGTATGTTTGACCGTGGGCTGCAGATTGTAAAATTAGTGGAGCTGCGGGAATCCGGAGGGGAGACTGGCGGTTACGGAATCAAGGAGGGAACAAATGGATAATCAGAATTACAGTTCAAACAACGCACCGGCAACAGGTGAGAATTCTCCGAAGTACACATTATGGCTTGTACTTGGTATTGTGCAGATAGTAGCAGGCTGCTGCTGCTCTGGTGGTATCGCTACTCTTGTAACAGGCATTCTTACGATTGTATTTGCAAATAACGGAAACAGTGCCTATAAGAGTGGAGACATGGAAACCCACGATTCAAAGATGAAGACTGCTATGATAGTAAACATTATCGGATGGGTGATCTCAGTTGTTATTTTCGTTGTTATGCTTTTGACCGGAGCTTTCCAGGGTGTTGCAGAAGCTATGAGCAGCTACGGTTATTAATAGACACGCAGAATTTATTTGAATAAGTCGGCAGCCATTTCCTTGAACGGAGTGGCTGCCTTTTTAGTGGAGTACGCCTAGGGTACCCACCTGCCGCAGGCGCCACAGGGGAGGATGAGGGTATCGGATCCCTCTATGGGCAGACCTATCTCGGAGCTTTCCACGAGACCTCCGCGTTTAGCGGTCAGAGCAGTATTTAACATATAGGAAAGAACTGCGGGCTGCAGGCCTGTGGTATATGAATTAATAAGGAAGAAAAGCGGCTCATCGGATAGCAGTCCGGCAGCTTTGCTTATTAACGGAAATACCGCATCCTCAATCTTCCATATTTCGCCACCGGGCCCTCTTCCGTAGGAGGGAGGATCCATAATAATGGCATCATAAGTATTGCCACGGCGGATCTCTCTTTCTACAAATTTAAGACAGTCATCAACTATCCAGCGTATGGAATCATGGCTGCAGCCGGAGCTTTCTGCATTTTCTTTCGCCCAGGCAACCATTCCTTTTGCGGCGTCCACATGTGTCACAAAGGCACCGGAAACTGCGGCGGAAACAGTAGCACCTCCGGTGTAGGCAAAGAGATTGAGGACTTTTACACGCTTGTCACCGGAAAGAGAATTTTTTCTGTGGACTATGAGCTTGGATGCCCAGTCCCAGTTGACTGCCTGCTCCGGGAAAATGCCTGTGTGCTTAAATGCAAAAGGCTTTAAATGGAAGCAGAGCTTTTTGCCGGCAGGGGTGAGATCGTACTTTATGGTCCATTCTTTTGGAAGGTCACGGAAATCCCATTCACCGCCGCCTTTTGTTGAACGGTGGTAATGGCCGTTTGTTTTTTTCCAGGCAGGATTTTTATGGCCGGTCTGCCATATTACCTGAGGATCGGGCCTGACCAGGAGATAGTCTCCCCAGCGCTCCAGCTTTTCACCGTCGGTACAGTCTATTACTTTATAGTCGTTCCAATTATCAGCAATCCACATGTGTATAATTCTCCTGTCTAATAATAGTACAGTTTGTAAATATTCTGAACCTGCCGTCTCTTTGGGTTATGAAAACTATCAATAAAAAAGAGTTATTAGTTCATTCTTTGCAGCAGGTGTTTTGGATGTCCTGAATAGTTACATTTCACCACTAATAGTCTATAATTCTTTCCATTTTTTGGCAAGTATGTGGTAAAATTTACATATGAATACGACCTCATTCATTTACTATGGATATAGCAGGGATACGTACAGGGACTGCAGGCCCCAAATCCAGCTGACGAACCTCAAGCATATGATGTTCATGAACAGCTGGCTCCTGGCGGTTACACTGATATTCCTGGGAATCAGGATATACGATAATTACGCGATATCCAGTGTCTTTGTGCGTTACAACATGAACGGGCTTGACCGTGTGGGGATAGGTATCTTCGTCTGTTTTTTTGTACTGGCTCTGATAGGGGAAATATACGTTATACTCTGTCTGAAGAATCCCAAGTGGCAGTTTCAGTTTTTCATATATCCCAGCATGCTGCTTATAATGGGCTTCAGCCTGTTAGTATCCATAGCCCAGCCCCAGAAGCCGGCAATACTCTTTTATGTTCTTTTGGTGCTTATTGCTGTTTCCTATATTGATACAGTCATAAACATGAGCATAGCATTAACTGTTTTTTCAATTGCCTTCTGGCTGAGCGTACAGTACGGTTTCTCGCCGCTGCGTTTTCAGCAAAAACCCCCTTCAATAGTAAATGAGGACATTTTCTACACGGTGCTGATATTGTCCCTTTCTCTGGTCCTGCACTATACCAGGCAGAGGACAAGGCTGCAGCAGTTCGTCACATATCTTAAGAATATCCAGATCACAAATGAGCTGGAGATCAAATCCAGCTTTGACGCCCTGACGTCACTTTTCAACAGGGCAAGGTTTATGTCCATGGCAACTGAGGTCCTTAAAAGTTCGCATGAGGACTATATAGTGGTCTGCCTGCTGGACCTGGACAGTTTTAAACAGATAAATGATAAGCTGGGGCACCAGATGGGTGATAAGGCACTGCAGATCACGGGACGGACTATTATGGGAGGTCTTGGCGGTCATACAGAAGCTTTGGGTGATGACAGGAAAGGACTGGCACATTTTTCCGAGCTGGTAATGGAACAGAAATTAAGCTTTGCGGGCCGTCTGGGCGGAGATGAGTTTATTGTGATGATAAGGGGTGAGGCTGACAGGGAAGGGGCAAAAGCCCGTCTCCAGGCAATTCTTGACAGCCTGAATGCCGTGAGCATTGGAGAACTTAATGGAATACATGCATCATTCGGCGTGACAGAGATTACAGCAGATGATAATGATATAGACAAGGTATATAACCGTGCGGATGATGCACTGTATCGGTCGAAGAGGGCAGGAAAGAACCAGATAACATTCAGCGAAACAAAGGAAGGATTGGTATGAGCGGTGATATTTTAAAATATATTATAATCATACTGATTATCGTGCTGGGGGTCGGGTTTTTTATTGCTTTAAAGCAGATGAAAGAGGATCGTTTTGAGATCATGCAGGCCCTCGTGGGAGTGGCGGAAGCCGGAGATCCCGGACTTGACGGCCATTCGCTGAATGTCGTTAAGTTAAGCCTGCTGATATATGATGCCCTGCCTGTTTCATATCGGTTTCGGGTGGACAGGGAAAAGCTTGCCTATGCAGCACTGCTTCTTGATGTGGGGAAGTTTGGTGTGCCTGTAGAGGTGAGGAATAAATCCGGAAAGCTTACGGATGAGGAGTGGCGTATGATACAGCGCCACCCTGAAATAGGTAAAGAGATAATGGATTCGCTTCCGGCTCTTAAAGGTGTCGGTGACTGGGTTCTTTATCATCATGAAAGGGTGGACGGCAGCGGATATTATAAACTTAAGGGAAATGAGATCCCTGTAGCTTCAAGGATACTTGCGGTGGCTGATACTTATTCGGCCATTACTGGAGAGCGATCCTACAGGCCGTCCCTTAGTTATGAAGAAGCAATAGCGGAGCTTAAGATTGCTTCGGGAAAACAGCTGGATGAGGAAATCGTGAAGTGTTTTTGCGATATACCGCCCCAGCGGATAAAAGAATGTACGGATGCAGTTAAGGTGAGGATGGAAAGTCTGTCGTATCGTAAGGCAAAAGTGTGAGAAAGGGATATAGGAGGAGATAGTATGAAAAAAATGAGAAAGATCATGGCGCTGGCCCTGGCCGGCGTGACAGCCTTATCTTTGGCAGGAGGATGCACCGGACAGAATTCATCCGGGCCTATAGAATTAAAGATCGGTGTGTCTACCGGCGAAAGCGATCCCAGAAATATCGCAGCCCAGGCATTTGCTGACGAGATAGCGGAGAAGACAGGCGGTCAGGTGACAGCTAAGATCTATCCTTCTGGCGAGCTTGGCGGTGATTCCGACATGATAGATGCGCTGGCAATGGGGGCAGGCAAGATAGATATAGTAATATCTGATGCATCGAATTTTTCTCTGTATGAGCCTACCATGGGTATTTCAGCCATGCCTTTCCTTTTTGATGATTTTGATACCGCCTGGGCATTCATGGACAGTGATATCGAGGCTGAAGCAGAGGAAAAGCTTATTGATGACAATATTCGCGTGCTGGCCCACTACGACAATGGTTTCAGATGCGTTACCAATTCAATAGGACCAATTAGTTCACCTGAGGATATGAAAGGGCTTCTGATCCGGACCCCTGAGAATCCTATCATAATGTCTACCATGACCGCCCTGGGGGCAAATCCACAGCCTTTGGCTTTTTCGGAGCTTTACGCTGCGCTCGAAGCCGGGACATACGATGCACAGGAAAACCCGATCCCGGTTATCTACAATAATAATCTGTATGAGGTTCAGAAGTATCTTTCGGTGACAAATCATATTTATTCGGGAATGTGCTTTGCAATATCCGAGAACACCTGGCAGAAACTGACTCCTGAGCAGCAGGAGATAGTAAGTGCGGCAGCACTAAACAGTGCGGCTTCTGACCGTGAGAGCAACCGAAAGCAGACTGAGGAGCTTATATCCAAGCTTGAGGAAGCCGGCATGGAGATCAATTATCCGGACCTGGCACCTTTTGCTGAGGCTACATCTCAGGTGCTTAACGATAATGCATCGGTTTATGGGGACATGATCGACAGGCTGAAGGAGTGGCAGGCTGCAAGGTAAAGCAGCAAGGCAGTGGTTTCTGAGCAGCGGAGTCCCTTTCTTTTTTCATAAGAGGAAGGGACTTTTTACTAATTAAAGTATTAACCGAACGGAGGCAATGTGTGTATCGCCGAGAAGGAAGAATTTTAAAAATAACTGTGTTTGTCCTGTTGGCTGTGTTGGCGGCAGCAGGAATAGTGTATGCGGTGAAAGCGCGCAGGTTCTCTGATGCATCTGATAATGAGAATAATGGGGCTGCCGCAACAGTGGATCTTTCTGCACTGTCAATGACGGATGAATCTGGTGAAGAGGAAAATGGACAGGAACCGTCAGGCATGGATACAGAAAATGCTGAAGATCAGTTTTTAACTGAAAGCGGTCTGAAATATTCCATAGGCCCTTATTCGGATGAGGGATATAAGTTGGAAAAAGTCGTGGTCTTAAGCAGGCACAATATCCGGTCACCGTTGACGGGACCAAGGTCATCGCTCTACAGCCTGACACCTTACAGCTGGTGCGAATGGTCTTCACCGCCTGCGGAACTTTCGGTAAAAGGCGGAACCCTTGAAACGGAAATGGGCCAGTATTTCAGAAGATGGCTGGAGGAAGAGGGGGTTTTTGAAGAAAATTACAGACCGGCTGAGGGAAAAGTGCGGATCTATGGCAATTCGTGGCAGAGGACCGTGGCTACAGCACGCTTTTTCTCAACAGGACTTTTGCCGGTGGACAATATCGGGGTAGAGCACCACAAAGGAATCAATAATGTGGATCCTGTTTTCTATCCCAGGTTTACTTACTGCCCGACATCATACAGGGAGGATGCCCTGGCAGAGATGGAGGGACTTTATTACCTTGCTATGCCGGACTTATCCTGCGATTACAGGCTTCTTACGGATGTGCTTGATATGGAGGATTCCGACGCTTATAAAAATGGCAGCTTTACAGGCTTTTGTATGGACGTTCCTGTATTTAACCTGTCAAAAGGAAATGAACCAACGGTAAACGGCTCCTTAAAGACTGCCTGCCAGCTGAGTGATGCACTTATCCTGCAATATTATGAGGAACCAAACCGGTACAGTGAGATTTCCGGCAGGGAGCTCTCATGGGAAGAGTGGGAGGCAATAGGTGAGATAAAGGATATTTACGGTGATGTCCTGTTTACATCACCTCTGGTAGCTGTCAATATTGCCCATCCGCTGTTAGTGGAGATGAATAATGAATTAAATACACAGGACAGGCAGTTTTCCTTCATCTGCGGACACGATTCCAATCTTGCCAGTGTTCTGGCGGTGCTTGGCGCAGAGGATTACAGGCTGCCGGAGGCTATAGAAAAGCGCACCCCCATTGGCAGCAAGTTTGTGATCTGTCAATGGAAGGGAGAAGATGGTGAGGAATATATCAGCCTGGATCTTGTATACCAGACGGTTTACCAGATGCAGAATGTGGAAATACTGGATGAAAGCAATCCTCCGGGGATATACGGTATCAGATTAAAAGGGTTGGAAATGGATGAAAACGGATTATACAGAGCGGAGGATGTAATGGGACGCTTTGAGGAAAAGATCGGGGAGTACGATACTATAATGGAGGAATATAAGTGATTTACCCTTGACGAAAACAAATTTAAGTGGTTTCATACACCGTGGAAATCGGGCAGTTTTGTAAATTTATTATAAAAAAGA
>CAMOJK010000032.1 GCA_946616835.1 uncultured Lachnospiraceae bacterium | reverse complement strand
CGGAACTTTCGGGGTTGCATTACTGTTTTTTTGTCAATGTGCTTTTGTCGGCCCCTCAAGTGGGCGACTTAATTAGGATACCACCGAGGTTTCTGTAAGTCAACATTTTTTTTAAGAAATTTTTACTGTATTTTAGACTATTTAGAAACGATTTTCCGTCATTTTTATCATTTTCCGTTTTTTTGTCATTATTATACGCAATATTCCCTCTTTTTTGCTGAAGAAGGAAATGGGTACCACAACAAAACCGCCCTGCCATTTTTTACGACAGAGCGGTCCTTATTACCATACATATCACCATGCACTCTTGCAGCGGCAATCTGCTAACTAAATTTTAAAGAATGACATTGCATCCTTAAGCTGCGCAGCATCCGCCTGAAGTATTGATGCTGCTTCTCCGATAACCGTAAATGTAGCATTCAGTTCCTCCATAGACGCATTAGTTTCCTCTGTCGATGCGGCATTTTCTTCTGATATTGCAGATAGATCAGTGATGATCTCTGTTAATGCATTTTTAGCTGTCGACAGATCCTCAATACGCGTTGCAATATCTTCAGAGGTTTCCCTTACATTCTTGACATTCTCAGACATCACATTCATTCCAAGTTTAGTGGATTCAAGCTGCGTTGCCTGCATTCCAAAATTTTCATTGAGTCTGCCCATTACCTCAACGGATTCCTCGGACCCTGCCAGCAAACTGTCAACTATACGTTTAATCTCGTCAGCACTCTGACTGGACTGATCAGCTAGCGCTCTTATCTCGTCCGCAACTACCGCAAAACCTCTTCCGGCTTCGCCTGCTCTTGCAGCCTCAATGGACGCATTCAGTGACAGTAGGTTTGTCTGTGTGGCGATATCAGCAATTGCCTGTGAGAACTGTGATATCTGCTTGGAAGACTCATTTGTGGAAACAATGGTCTTGCCAATCTCATCTACACATTCCGTAACTTCTTCGCTCTGTTTAAGAAGCTTCTCCAGGGATGTCATCGCCTCATCACACGCCTGCTTCATATCTGCAGTGTATGAATTCAACTGGTTTACATTGTCAGTGATCGTATCGATATTTCTGCCGATCTGATCAGTATCAGCCGCAGCACTTTCAACACTTTCAGCCTGGGAAACAGCCCCCTTGGAAATCTCTCCTACAGAGTCAGTAACCTGCTCTGACGCCTGAGAAGCCTGCCCCGAAGACTCTGCCAGATCTGCGCCCTTGCTCTCTACCTCATTTGATACATTCTGCGCATTTCCAATAACATCTCTCAACTTGCCGGACAGTTCATCCACACAAACAGCAATTATGCCCAGCTCATCATTTCGAGCCTTGAGCGCCTTAGCAACGCCTCCTCTTAAGTCTCCGCTTGCCAGAGTGGTAACATTATCAGCAATCTGCTTCATAATCGTAGAATACTTAATGGAAAGTATTATGCTCACGATCACCATAGCTATAAGCACCACTACAGAAAGCACTACCATTACGACAATCTTTGTCAAAACCGCCTTATCAACAGCTGATGAAGGACGACCGGCAAAATACATGCCCACTACATTTCCTTTCGAATCTTTCATGGGAACATAATATACATAGTAGTTAGAGCCCTGTATATCAACCTTTGTGCTTGAGTAATCCTTACCGCCATTAAGAACTGCTGCAATAACCGCATCAGAAGCATCTGTCCCGATAACTCTGTCACTGGTTCCGGCCTTGTTTATGGTAGTGATCATACGTGTCTTTCCGAAAAAGATAGTATAGTCAACACCTGTCATTCCTTTAAGCTCATCTATGACTTTGTAATTACCGGATATCTTTGTGTCGCCCTTATACAAGTCTTCACCATCCATGTGCCATTCGCCGTCATACCGGCCTTCAAACTCGCTGCTCAAATGCTCGCAGGCAACCTTAAGCTCCTCAAGTGTAGTCTTGTGATATGCATCATTGATCATAACGACAGATACAATACTCGTTATTATCGCATAGATTACAAATCCAATTATGGCAATAGTAACGATATGACCAACCAGATGTCCATTCTTCTTATTGTTCATCGCTCTTCCTCCTAACTCATAGGGTTCCTTCCCTATTTATTAAATTTAACAAATTGTATTATACCACAAATCTGCATAAAACATTTGCGAATTTTCATAGGGTGTTTAGGTGATTTTGCACAAAGCAACACCTTCTTAGAAAACATTCAGATCGTTATATCCTATTTTAGCCTTATCCTTCTTATACCAGTCTCCAGCACCTGTGTAAATTCCAGATACCTCTTTGAAGGAAGCATAAGCCTTATCTCATCATCTGCAAATTCAAGTTCAGCCTTTTTTCGTCCATCTACTTTATATATGCAGCATTCATTTCCATCCATTATTACAACCTTGTTTCCCTGGAAAAAAATACTTTCATAATCCATGTTAAAAAGGATGGTTGAAATTACATTGCCTTTTTTGTCATATATATCCATGCTGTACTTATTCTCAACGGACTCCGTGGAAAAGACCAAACCGATATGCTCACTGTCGTAATATACCGAGCGTATCTCTCTGTTTATCAGTATCTCATTTATACTCTCCGGATCCTGTCCTGCATCATCCGCATATATGACCAATCTGGAACCCGATACCGCAAAAGCCGTCCTGTCATCCATAAACTTTATCATAGGAACGGACTCATTCATATAAGAATAAGAACGCATCAGATTATTCCTGGTGTTCTTACCTACCTCACCAAAATTATAAAAAGCTACCGAGCTGCTTAGTATCCCGCCTGCTGCTGACATATAGGATACTGCCATAAGATTTCCCCTTGGAGAACACGAAAAAGCCACGGGATAGCCGCTTCCCTCCATAGTGGAATAAACCTTTGATACACATTTATCATCCTTGTCCAACGCATAATCATAAACATATATGGATATGGAATCCCCCTCGTCAACAGAAGCTGCAACAATCCCACCGCCGGATATGGATACATCTATCACAGGGCTTCCGGTTTTTATCTTTCCGCAAAGTCCCTCTTTATTATAAATAAAAATCTCCCTGCCTCCACGATCTGCTACAACCACATAGTTACCGTTTACTTCCACCATGGGAGACTGCATCTCATATGTACCGGTCCATAAATCCGTTCCGGAAGGATTCACGCAGTGTATCCCATCAGTATTATATGTAAGGAAATCCGTACCAAAAGCAAGAAGTGTCACTTCACCGGTGGAATACGCCTTTTCCTCCCCGACTACTTCGTATCTGTCATAAACCTTGCCGTAAAAATAAACCCCTGCAAAACCAACTAAAGAAAGCACAACTGCTATTATGACACCCGTTACAAGCGTCACATGCAGCTTGTGCATTCTTGCTTTTTTTTCATATTCCTCAAAAGATGTTATCTTCATCAGTCAGTCCAGTAAAAACGGTAAACTGTTTCCGTATCATACTCTCTTTCCGGACCGAATACCGGCTTTTCAAATCCTTCCTGATTCATTGCATCAGGGAAATACTGAGTTTCCAGACAGAAACCCTTGCGCCTGCAGTTCCTATATCCTTCCTTGCCATTATTCTCTGCTATCCAGTTGCCGGAATAAAACTGCACTCCGGGAAGATCGCTGTAAACTTCCATACTGCGCCCGCTCTTCGCATCCTCGGCAAATGCTATCTTGCGTTTCTTTCCATTATAGCCCTTTATAACATAATTATGATCGTAACCGTGCGCTTTCTTTAGCTGATCATTTTCTGTCTTCTCTATATCTCTGCCGATTTTTTTTGCCACAGTAAAATCAAAAGGAGTCCCCTTTACATCGATAAACTTTCCTGTAGGGATCATATTCCTGTCCACTTCCGTGATCTGATCTGCAAAAATAGTCATCTTTGTATCCAGCATTGACATGCTCTTCTGACCGGAAAGATTAAAATAAGAATGATTTGTCATATTTATGACCGCATCCCTGTCTGACTCAGCGTGATAGGTAAGCTTCAGTTCATTTTTTTCTGTCAGAGTATATCTTACCCTAACCTTAACATTGCCAGGACCAAGGTCGCCGTTTTTCTTGGCAAGTGAAAAATCCACATAGTTCTTTCCGGTCTCAGCATCCCATATTCTTCGCTGAAAGCCGTTCTCAAGATCCGTATGAAGGTTATTGATCTCGTGATCATTTACCGCCATCTTTATGTTCTTTCCATTTAACTTATACTGTGCATTTGCCGTTCTGTTTGCCACAGGTCCGATGGTACAGCCAAAATTGCTGCCGTTTTTGAAATACATCCAAAGCTTGTCATAGCCGATAACAACATCATCTACTTTGCCTTTTTTCCCCGGCACATACAGATTCTTTAAATTCGCTCCATAGTTCATAACAACGGCACTCATACCGTTTTTATTTGATATGGTATAACAGATAACATCCCTGCCGTCTCTTGTCTTTCCGAAAAACTCGCTGCTCACAGACATTCCGTCTATCCTCCCGTAAATAATATCTCAATTGTCGAAACTTACTGCTTTCACGCCCCCGGCCTGCCCAAACCGACAGACCACCTGATCCGGCCGGAAAAATCCGTTGTTCGTTTGCTTCCTTACAGCTCTACTCTGCCCTCATAAGCCCTGAACAGAGTAACCTCATCAATATTTTCAAGATCACCGCCTACCGGCACACCACTGGCTATCCTGGTGACTTTAATGCCTGCAGGCTTTATAAGCTTGCTTATGTACATGGCTGTAGCTTCACCCTCCGCAGACGAATTGGTGGCAATGATCACTTCCCGTACCTCCTCATGTGTCTCAAGACGAAGGATCAGCTCCTTTAAGCGGATATCAGCCGGGCCGATACCATTCATAGGCGAAAGCCCTCCCTGCAACACATGATACACACCATCGTATTTTCCGACTTTTTCATAAGCTGCCATATCCTGGGGATTTTCTACCACCATAATAAGACCGTGATCCCGTTTTGTGTTTGCGCATACAGGACATGTATCGCCATCGGTCAGCGTGCAGCACTCACTGCAGTACTTAACATTTTCTTTGGCATTGATTATCGCATCAGAAAGCATCTTAACCCTGTCATGTGGCAGGTTAAGTATATGAAAAGCCATCCTCTGGGCGGATTTTGATCCTATGCCCGGAAGAGCTGCCAGTTCACTTATCAGCTTATTAATCTCGCCGCTGTATAATTCCATAATACAATATCGTCATTAAATCATTAATACGATACGGATTGCTCCGTCGTCTTAAATCGTCAGATAGGAAGACTGCTTAAATCAAGACCTGAAGAGATTCCCCTCATAAGCTCGTCATTAGCAGTCTCAGCCTGGTTAAGAGCTTCATTTACAGCTGCCATTACCATATCCTGAAGCATCTCAACATCATCGGGATCCACCGCATCCTTATCTATAGTAAGCTTTGTAAGTACCTTCTTGCCGGTAACGGTCGCCTCTACAGCTCCACCACCTGAAGTAGCTGTAAACTCCTTATTTTCTATAGTCTTCTGAGCTTCTTCCATCTGACGCTGCATACGCTGTGCCTGCTTGAGCATATTAGTCATATTGCCCGGCATGCCTCCACCGAAACCTCCGCCGTATCCGCCTCTTCTACCCATTTTTCATTCCTCCAGTTTAAAAATTTTTCGTTATAAAAACTTACTCTTCTACAGTATTTATCTTATCAATCTTGAGTATGGCCATTATATCAGCATACTGTTCATCAAATCTCACTTCCCCATTATACAGGGTCGTCTCAAACTCAACCTCCCTGCCTATCCTTTCATTAAGGATTGACTGAAGGAGCTTTCGGTTATTTTCATCATTTATCTGATCCGCATATACCTGGTCCTTAAACCCAAGCATAAGCGTGTCCTCTTTGCTTACTGTAAGCTCCGCTCTTTTAAGCACACTTTTTAAAAGCATATCCTGGGTACCGTTTACTATCTCATTCCACTCCTCACAGATCCTCCTTATATCCTCAGGCAGCGCCTTGTCCAAAACCACTTTTTTCCCACCTGCCCTAGGTACGGCGGCCGCCACCGTTGATACCTGACCGGCTGTCACACCTTCAGACGGAACCGCCTGTACTAATGCACCTGACTCGATCATATCCTCAAGCCGCTTGATCCTCATAAGAAGAGCATCATCATCTTTATCCATCTGTGGCCGCATAAGGCGTATCAGGTACATTTCAAAAAGTATGCGCTTCTGGGACGCAAATTTCATCCTGCCCTGAAGCTCGGAAAAAACTCCGATATATCTGAATATGGCTTCCATTTCGAGCTTGGCTGCATCTGCCTTTAATATCTGCAGATGATCGCCGGACACATTCAAAAGATCCTCCATCTTTGGATCATCAGATGCCTTAAGAAGCATGAGATTGCGCAGGTACTGAATAAAGTCGGTAACAAACTGCGAAAGCTCCCGTCCCTGCATGACCACACGCTCTATGATATCCATGGCCCCAAGCACATCATCCGCCACGATCACATTCATCAACTCACTGAATATCTCTGTATCAACAGCCCCAAGCACATCCAGGACCTTTTCATAAGTCAGCTCATGACCGTAATTAAACGCAACGCACCGATCCAAAAGGCTTAAGCCATCACGCATGGATCCATCTGCCGCCTTTGCCACATAACGCAGTGCCTTTTCCTCGGCTGTCACGCCCTCAGCCTCCATAAGCACCTTCATCCTGGCAGCTATGGTGTCTATGGAAATCCTGCGAAAATCATAACGCTGGCACCGGCTCATGACAGTTATCGGTATACGATGCACTTCTGTTGTTGCCAGTATAAATATAACATATGAAGGAGGCTCCTCCAATGTCTTCAGCAGTGCGTTCCTTGCACCTTCTGAAAGCATATGAGCCTCGTCCAGGATATAAACCTTGTATTTTCCCTCTACCGGCGGGTATGCCAGCTCATCGATTATATTCCTGACATTTTCCACGCCGGTCTGGGATGCCGCATCGATTTCCACCACATTAAGGTTTTCACCGGCTGCGATTGCCCTGCACATGGCACACTCACCACAAGGACTTCCTTCCTTGGGATTCTCGCAGTTGACCGCCCTGGCAAGTATCTTAGCCACAGTGGTCTTTCCGGTTCCTCTTGTACCGCAGAAAAGATAGGCATGGCCTATCCTTCCTGATTTTATCTGATTCCGTAATGTGGTTACTATGTGGTCCTGCCCTTTCACATCATCAAAATCCGCAGGACGAAATTTTCTGTATAATGCTGTATATGACATTACTCGTCTCCGAAGCTTATCCCCAGCATCTTAGCTTCCTTTATAATAGTAGCATCAGGTGAAACCAGCTTAAGCTTGCCTGCCACATCCTCAAGAGGAACCCTTACTATCTCACGGTCCTTGTAACCTACCATGAAACCGTATTCTCCCTTGAGTATAAGCTTTCCTGCCTCGGCACCAAGACGCGATGCAAATACCCTGTCATAAGGGCAGGGGCTTCCACCTCTCTGCATATGTCCGGGAACAGTCACACGAACCTCAAGTCCTGTCTTTTCCGCAATGGCATCTGCTACTTCGTATGAAACACTGGGGTGTTTCATCTTTTCAAGTTTCTTCTTGTATTCTTTTTTCGAAAGCTTTGCATCCTCTTTAGAGATAGCACCCTCCGCAACCGCAAGTATGGTAAACTTGCTGCCCCTCTTCTCACGTCTGCGTATTGCCTCTATGATGCAGTCTATGCTGTAAGGTATCTCCGGAATCAGAATGATATCTGCTCCCGAAGCCATACCGGCATTAAGTGTAAGCCAGCCGGCTTTGTGCCCCATAACTTCTACTATGAACACACGGCCATGTGAATCAGCAGTAGTATGGATGCAGTCAATAACATCGGTTGCTATATCTACAGCGCTCTGGAATCCGAAAGTCATATCCGTTCCCCAGAGGTCGTTATCTATAGTCTTGGGAAGAGTGATGACATTGAGGCCTTCAGTCCTGAGACGGTTTGCGGTCTTGTGTGTGCCGTTTCCGCCAAGTATCACAAGACAGTCAAGGTTAAGCTTATGATAAGTGTGCTTCATGCACTCTACTTTGTTATTTCCTTCTTCATCCGGCTCGTCTATTGTCTTAAAAGGCACGCGGGATGAACCAAGTATGGTGCCGCCTTTGGTCAGGATGCCGGAAAAATCATCCCCGGTAAGCATTTTAAAATCACTCTTTATGAGTCCCTTGTATCCGGATAAAAATCCGAATATCTCAACCTGCTCACCGCTGGTATAGAGGCATTTTACCACGCCCCTCATAGCAGCATTCAAAGCCTGACAGTCACCGCCGCTTGTAAGCATACCTATTCTCTTCATATCGTAACCCTCCTGTCCAAATGGTCTAAATGACCAGTCTTACCTGCCATATATTCTCTATGGCAAAACCAAAACCTTCAACGTTAATTATATCTCATTCCCGGGGCTTTCTCAAGATACTACACACTTCCCTCCCATAACCCTCCATAACCTCAATTACAGCTTTTCAAACATCTTTTTCATCATAATACAGATGACATATTTTGTTCTGTTATGCTATTATATACAGCATGGAAAAAGAACTTGAAAAGCTCATACGCTCAGACCTGCACCGGCTTGGGATAAAGAAAATGCCCTCTGCTTTCGGGCATGGACTGCCCTTGCAGGCAAAATATCTGATTCTTTGGAGAAAAGCTGCATTTTACTATAAAAAAGGCGGTTTCTTAAGAAAATGGTACGGCTGGAGACTGGACAAAATGCAGGAACGCACACAGATAACCCTTCCAAGGGAGGTTCAGGCAGGTTCAGGCCTCTACATAGGACACCTGGGGCGGCTGATAGTCCATCCTGATGTAAAAATGGGTTCAAATATAAATCTCTCTACCGGAGTGACCATCGGCCAGGCCAACAGGGGAAAACGCAAAGGCATCCCCACCATCGGTAACAATGTCTGGATAGGCACCAACGCCGTCATAACGGGAAATATCCGAATCGGAAATGATGTAATGATATGTCCAAATGCATTCGTAAATATGGATGTACCCGACCACAGCATAGTGATTGGCAATCCTGCAGTGATCCACCACAGGGATAATGCCACAGAGAGCTATATAAATAACCGGGTGGATCTGTAATTTAAACTTTCCGCTTACTGTCTAAACAGAACGACGCTCACGTATGTTTCGGAACAATCACGATGCGTTTTAGCCCTCGGGGAAATCCAGCGCTTACAGCCCGTTGTTAACCTTTACAGAGCTACGAGCTGTAGTTCTGCTTCCCAGAGACAATATTTGAGAAGTTTTTGTAAGTTAACAGTCATACACACCCGGCTAAAGCGTCCCTAAGATCCTTCTGTATTTTATTTTTGTCATAGACTTCTCTGCGAAGCCTGTCATATTCATCCAGACAGTCCTGCCGCAATTTATCGGTAATATTCAGATCTTCTGCCTTAAGCTTATCAAAGCTTTCAAAGCCTATGCCTTTTACCCTGTTACCAGCAAGCACCCTGCTGTATGATACCGGTATTGTGCCACAGAATACCGCTTCCTGAAGCACACCTGACGTCTGGCTCCCATACTGCTCCGGGGAATAAGGGAGCACTGCAAACTCAGCTTTTGTCAAAAGCATATAATACTCATCTACAGACAGATAAGAATCTATAAAAGTTACATTATCCGACGCTGCATCACGAAGTCTTGCGAGCCTCTCTTTGTCATAGAATCGCCCCGCTACTACAAGCGGATATCCTATCCGGCTGAATGCCTCTGCCATTTCCTCAAGCTGTTTTTCGGGATTCATCGTCCCTAGGCACACAGCATACTTGCCGTCAGGAATTTCAATCCCTGCCTCACACGCATACTTGCCGTTCGCATATTTACCATAAATACTTTCATCATAGGTATAGTCCGGTATATATACACTTTTCACATTCTTAAAATGATATCCATATCCCGTAGCGATAATGAGCGAGATTTTTTTCTGTGCCTTCTCAAATATCTTCTGCTTGATTCCGGCAAACTTTCCGTTCTTCTTTGCTGTGAACCCCTCCATAAAGGTCGTCACGCATACCTTTTTTCCGTGATTTCCCACAACCGCTAAATAAAGCATAAGATAATACTCGGTATTAAAAAACCACACCACATCAGCCTGTGAGTTTTTTAACGCCTTGTTTATATTGGAAAACATGCGGAATTTATTGAGAATCTTATCCGAAAAAGAATTCTTCCCTTTCATCACCAGACTGTCGGGAAGTATATGTATACTCTTACTTTTTTTCCTTTCGTCCCAGGCTTTCCTGTCAGAAAGTTTTTTTTCACTTTCCTTAAGAATGCACTCCGGAGCAAAAATATCCGTATCAAATGAATTCTGAACTATTTCAAAGTATTGTGCCAAAACCTTTGGGGCATGTCCCACAGGACGTCCTGTGGTATCCTGTCTCCCCTGATATTCAACCAGTGATAACTTCACTCTATGCCCCTCTCTGTTATACACAAATCCGTTTATCTTACTCTCCAGAACTTCCCATACACTACGTGACTCAGAACGGCACTCGCAATTTCACAGATTAGCCTTGTACCACTCTACGGCATCCTTTATGCCTCTTTCAAAGCTCCACTCCGGATCATAACCAAGAAGTTCCCGAGCCTTGCTTATATCAGCATTGCTGTGCTTGATATCCCCCGCCCTGTCGGGACCATAGTTCGGCTCCATCTTTATTCCGAGTGATTCCTCTAAATCGTGGTATATGTCTATAAGATATTCTCTGCCGCCAAAGGCAACATTGAACGCCTCACCTGCAGCTTCATGTCCTGCAAGACAGGCCTTAAGATTTGCCTCAATGACATTTTCTATATAGGTAAAATCTCTGCTCTGCTTTCCGTCTCCGTTTATGGTAGGAGTCTCACCGTTCATCATCTGCTTAATAAATTTCGGAATGACCGCAGCGTATGCTCCGTCCGGATCCTGCCGTCTCCCGAATACATTAAAATATCTGAGACCATAAGTATCCAGTCCATAATGTCTGGTATACTGCTTAGCCCATTCTTCATCAGCTCTCTTTGATACCGCATACGGTGAAAGGAGGTTACCCTCACGACCTTCTTTTTTGGGAAGCACCGGTTCATCTCCGTATACACTTGAGCTGGATGCATATACGAATTTCTTTACGCCCTTCTGCCTTGCAGCTTCCAGCATATTAAGAGTACCCATGATATTATTCATACAGTAAAAAAGAGGCATCTCGATAGATCTGGGTACGGATCCCCAGGCAGCCTCATTCAGAACATAGTCCACACCTTCGCATGCCTTAAGACAGGTATCAAGATCCTTTATATCGCCTTTTATGAATTCATAATTTTCATTTTCAGCAAACATGTCCACATTCTTCTGCTTACCGGTGGACAGGTCATCAAGACACCTTACCCTGTACCCCAGCTTCAATATAGCCTCACACAGATTCGACCCTATGAAACCCGCTCCGCCGGTCACAAGAAAAAGTGAGTTTTCCGGAAATTTTAAATCTGAATATCCCATACTATAATCTCCAATATCTGTATCCTGCTGCCTCGTATTCCTTTTTATTAAATACTCCCTTAATGTCAAGCAATAGCTTTTTATCATCCCCAAAATACTTATCTACATCAGCAACTGACAGACCTGCAAATTCCTTGTGTGCTACTGCAAGTATAACAGCATCCATATCCTTTACATCAGAAATAGGGCTCATCTTTATCCCATAGAGTCTTTCCGCCTCTGCCGCATCAGCCTGAGGATCTGCGATCACCGGCTCGATACCGTACTCCCTGAGTTCCTTTACTATATCAAAAACCTTGCTGTTTCTGGTATCGGGACAGTTTTCCTTGAAGGTAAATCCAAGTATTGCAACCCGTGCCCCCTTAACAGGCTTGGACAGCTGTATCATCTGCTTGACACAGCTCTCGGCAACATATCTTCCCATATCATCATTTATACGACGGCCGGAGAGGATTATCTGTGAATGATATCCCACTTCCTCAGCCTTATATGTAAGGTAATAGGGATCCACACCGATACAGTGTCCGCCTACAAGCCCCGGCCTGAAAGGCAGGAAATTCCACTTTGTGCCTGCCGCCTCAAGCACTGCCAGGGTGTCTATCCCCATCTTGTTAAAGATTATTGAAAGCTCATTCATGAAAGCTATATTAATATCCCGCTGACTGTTCTCAATAACCTTTGCAGCTTCGGCAACCTTTATGGACTCAGCTCTGTGCACGCCTGCATCAACAACTATGCTGTACACATTTGCCACAATATCCAGAGTCTCCTCATCCATACCGGAAACTATCTTCTTTATGGTATTAAGCCGGTGTTCCTTGTCGCCTGGATTGATCCTCTCTGGAGAATAACCGATCTTGAAATCCTCACCGCACTTAAGCCCCGATTCCTTTTCAAGTATAGGCTTGCATATATCTTCCGTCACCCCGGGATAAACAGTGGATTCGAATACTACTACTGACCCTTTCGTCAGATTTTTTCCAAGTATCCTCGCTGCACCTTCCACCGGTTTAAGGTCAGGTGTATGATCATCATTTACCGGTGTTGGAACCGCTACGATATGGAACTTTGCTTCCTTAAGCTTTTCCGCATCGGATGTGAACGCAACAGCTGAATTCTTTATCACCTCGTCCCCAACTTCATGTGTGGGATCAAACCCCTTTTTATACATTTCAATCTTGGCTTCGTTCAGGTCATAGCCTATTACCTTCACTCCGCGCTTTGCAAACTCCACGGCAATCGGCATTCCCACATATCCCAGTCCCACCAGGGAAAGCTTTTCTTTTCCGCTTTTGATATCATCATAAAGGCTCATTATTCATCCTCTTTTCTAAATATGATAATCATTTCACCAATTAACATTTACTGCATATGCTCCTAAAGCCATACAAATAAACACTCTCAGTCAAGATACAGCTGTCTGCCCTTTTCATATGTCTTAAGTGTTCCCTTAAGTGCATCAACACTCATCATGGCAAGCATAGCCGCAGACTTATTCTGCGGACGGCACTTCGAATCATGAGCAATCTTCGGCGCGAGCTTAGTTATGTCATTGCGCACATGCTTTATCAGCAGCTCATTATCAGAACTCTCTACCTCGGCCAATATCTGGCAGCATGCAGAAAAATGCCTGGACAGTGCAGCCGGATAGTACAGCTCATATTTTTCCTTAACAAATTTAAGCATCTCACGGCTGTGCTTGTAATATGCCACATTTCTGCTTACCTTAGTTGAGTTCATGGTATTGCTTCTTCTGTGGTAATAGTTGTACATATTTCTGCAGCCATATACCACACCGTCTGCTTCGGCAAAAAGCCGGTATATCGTCCCCATATCTTCCGCCTCTGTCCCTTCGGGGAAACGGACACTATCCCAAAGTTTCCTTTCGGAAAGCATCCCCCAGGGTACTGACATAAAATATCTCTGGTAGAGCAGTTCCCCCATAGCGGAATTTCCTGAGTAAAAATAAATCTCATCGGAAGTTTTTGGCTTTTCCAGCACCTCAGTCTTTACATAATCCTTAGCATCTGCTGCCCCACGCTTAAGTCCCTCTGTTATTTCCTTGGCGCTCTTTTTTAACTCATTTGATCCCTCGGCACCCACGGGATAAATATCATCATGCGCACACACTGATACCTGGGATTCTGTTCTATCGATCAGGTTTTTAAGATAAGAAAGATACTCTTCCTCCACCGTATCGTCACTGTCTACAAAGCTTACATAAAGACCATCCGCTTTATTCAGACCGAAATTCCTCGCAGCAGCCGCTCCTCTGTTTTCCTGATGATAAACCTTCACGATCTCGTTTTCAGAGTATTCATCACAGATTTCCGGAGAGCGGTCTCTGGAACCATCATCCACAAGTATAATCTCAAAATTCCCATAGGTCTGGGCCAGCAAGCTGTCGACACAAGCCTTTAGATTTGTTTCTGCCTGATAGACAGGCACGATAACGCTTATCTTATCTATTGAATTTTTATCAAATACCATACCTTCCATGTTCACCCCCGCTTTTACAGAGTACTATCCACAGCCCTTAAGATTATACTACTTTTTCTTTTTTTCCAAAATAGGACGGTCAGAATATATCTATACCATTTTCCGAAAGGAAAGCCTTCATTTCGCCATAGCTTCCAAATTCCTTTGACCAGCCGTGGGTGGCATAGGGTGTCTTGCAGTTTAACACGCTTTCCTTTAAGCCATATTCCAATGAAAAATTCTTCCCCGTTTCCACATCCGCAGGTTTAAATCCTGTCTTATTATCCGGGCCGAAAACACCGAAGAAAATATCTTCACTCCTTTTAAAGAACCAATAGACTTTGCGCCATCTGAACTCATGTATGAGAGCCTTGCACTTCCTTACATTCCTCAGACAAAAGCCGCCATTCCCCATGGTGATCCCCTGACCGGCTTTTTTAAGGCACTTCACCCTGCCTCCTGCCTTTTTAGGGAAAGTCCATTCCCAGATGCGTCTTTCCGGTATCCAGGGGGCACCTATATAATCAAAGCCCTTCCCGATAAATTCCGGAATTCTGTCTTCCTTTGACCAAAGGGCAGCATCAGGCTGTGCGATAAGAATATATTCAAAGTCAGAAAAAATCTCATAAAAATCTTCACTTAAGAGCAGCTTATTGTATCCCTTCGTACCTGTGAAAAACCTGTCCGGGAAGGTCTTATACTTTCCAGCCGGAAACTTTTCCCTGTACCACACAGTGTCCAGGCCTTCAGGCACTACAAAATACTTTTTCCCCGTAAGGACCTCAAAAAAAGCTTTAACGCAGCAATACTCATCATCATCAAAGGCTTTTTTATACGCCGGTATCACAACCGCATACTCATTTTTACTTTCCGTATTCTGCAAAGAGCTCCTCCACGATCTCGGATGTACGGTCCCAGGAAAATCTTTCCGCTTCCGCCGCTATATTGGTTCTGAATTCACCTGCTTTATCTTCCTCAAAAAACCTGACTATAGCCGAAGCCAATGACTTTTCATCCTCTGAAGGCACAATAATGCCGGTCTTCCCATCTGTCACAGCTTCAGGCAGTCCGCCAACATTTGTTGCAATAACCGGCAGACCAAAACCGAATGCTATCTGAACGATAGCAGACTGTGTTGCCGAAACATACGGACAGATATTCAGATCTGCCGCCGCGAAGAATTTCTCTATCTCATTGTCCGGAACATATTCGTCATATACCTTAATATGACCTTCCGTATCATATTCCTTCATAAGGGCATCGTATTCTTCCTTCTGCCCGCCGAAATCTCCGACCACATATATCCTAGCCCTTGGAAGCTTTTTTACTATATCCGGAACGGCTTTTATCAGATACTTTAATCCCTTGTACTTTCTAACTATACCGAAAAACAAAAGCATCTGTTCATCTTCGCGGATACCGAGCAGTTTCCTTGCTTCTTCCCTGCTCATATTCTTTATCTTAAAGGCATTGTATGTAGGCACTACTGTTCTCTTATAGGGCATAGTCGGAAGAAGCATCTCAAGATCCGAAGCATCTTCCTTTGAATGCACGCTGCTTAAAGTGCCGAGCTTTAAGGTGTTCTTAGTAAGCATCCGATCCATGGGAAAGCGCTCATGCGGCAATACATTATGACACACAAATATAACAGGGAACTTCTTTTTCATTCCCGAAAGTATAGCCTGATAACAGGGTGCAAAATAGGGATGCCACCAGTGGACTATCAGCATATCCGGCTTCCAGTCCAGTATCTTTTTCTTTGCCCCCGGCCAGTTAAAAGGGTTAGCAGTGTTTATGACATATCTTGTATCCGCTGACTGAAAAGTTTTATTCTCATAGTCCTTCTGCTCCCTTTTAAACATTATCTTAGGATACTGAAGCGAAAATGAAAAAACCGCTACTTCAAATTTCTTTTCCAGCGCCTTGGATAAAAGCCCTGTATAATGGGCTATGCCGCTTTTATAAGGATATACCGGACCTATTATCGCAACTTTTTTCTTCACATCCATACCTCGTACCATTCCTGAAAAATCATAAATGCCCAGAGCAGCCTCACAAAAGAATTGTATCCGAGTTTCGACAACGGAGCTGATGCTAAATACTTTTTAACCGTTCCGGACACCCTGTCCGCATCAAATAACCCCTGACTCTTAAGCCTGTCTGCATCTGCCGCATAAAGAAGCCTCTCCTTTAACGGGCCTCTCATCCAGCTGTCTAACGGTACAGAAAAGCCCTTCTTCGGTCTGTCCAAAAGTTCCTGTGGAATCATGTCATAAGCAATGTCTTTTAAAATATATTTTTTTTCTTTGCCATGAAACTTATATTTCATTGGAATTGCAAAGGAATATTCCATCACCTTCCTGTCGAGGATTGGACACCTTGCTTCCAGGGAATAATACATGCTGGCCCTGTCAACCTTGCAGAGAATATCTCCCGGCAGATAATTATCCATATCAAGAAGCATTCTCTTCTGCACCCAGTTTTTCGTATCATACTTATCCTCTGTCAGATAATCGAGGGGAACACCACTCTCTTCCAGGGGAAAGGACAGTGCAAAAGCTCTTACTATGTCAGCCTGAAGCTGAGTCTGTCTGCGCCTGTCCCTGTTGGCAGATATGACTTTTATCTTCCCCGGATATCTTTTTTCCAGCTTCTTTCCACCTATGCTGATATTTCCGACAGCATGCGCAATAGCTCCCGGGAAATCCAGGTACTGTGCCATCCGCACCTTGTCATAGTCTCCATATCCGCAGAAAAATTCATCTCCGCCATCACCCGATAAAATAACAGTGACTTTCTCTCTTGCCGCCTTCGATACAAGCATGGTAGGAATCTGTGATGAGTCTGCAAAAGGCTCATCAAAAGCATAGGGGAGAGCATCCACAAGCCCAAGCATATCCTTTTCACTGATCACAGTCTCACTGTGCTCTGTTCCCAGATATGAAGCAATAGCCGCTGCATAAGGTGCCTCATTGTATTTCTGATCTTCAAAACCTATGCAGAAAGTCTTTACCGGCGTATCCGATACTTTAGCCGCCAAAGCCGTAACCAATGACGAATCGAAGCCCCCGCTTAAGAATGTACCCACAGGCACATCCGCAGAAAGCCTTTTCTTCACGGAATCAAGCAGGATATCATACAGTACCTTTTTATATTCATCATATTCAAATGCCCCGGACGCGGATTTCTTTGCATATATGTCCGCTATATCCCAGTACTTCACAGTGTTTATTTGACCGTTTTTAAAGACAGAATAAGTTCCCGGCTCCTGCTTGCGGACATTCTTAAATATGCTGTCCGGAGCATTTATGTAGTTCTGATACAGGTATCTCGAAAGGATCTCCGTATTGATTTCTTTATTAAATCCCGGATAGAGCATAATGGGCTTAAGCTCTGAAGCAAATACGATATCACCGTTTTCGTGATAATAATACAGAGGTTTCTTTCCTATCCTGTCCCTTGCAAATAACAGTTCATCCGTATCTCGGTCATACAGAGCAATGGCAAACATGCCATCCAGATGTGAAAACATATTCTTTCCCCAGCGGAGATAGGCTGCAAGGATTACCTCGGTATCGCATCCGCTGCTCTTATAAGAATATTCAGAAAGCTCCTCCCTGAGATCCCGGAAATTATAGATTTCTCCATTAAAAACAAGCATAAGCCGTCCGTCAGGTGAGGACATGGGCTGATGTCCTAAAGGCGAAAGATCAAATATAGAAAGCCTGCGCTGCGCCAGTCCCACATTATAGTCCCCTGCACCTGAAAAAAGCTCCACGCCGGAATCATCCGGTCCTCTCTTTTCCATGCTGTCATTCATGGTCTTCAGTTCGTCATATGATATTTTCTTTTTGCTGACAAAACCGCATATTCCGCACATATTTACCTCTCGTATTCTTCAGGCAGTGCTGCCCCGTTATAGTTCACTTCATGGACATTGCCAACTAATCTGTGCATTCACTGATATACTTCCTGAATATCTCCGGCAGCATACGAGCCTGGTCCCCGGCGTCAAATCCCATTTTTTTAAGGCTCTCATATCCACGCAGATCATTTAGTCTGTTTCCGTCAGGCCGACTATCTGAAACACATTCATATAGACTAACAGCCTTTTTAGCCCACACGGATGCATTTTCACTCAATGAGCAGTATTCTACATACTCTTTGATATAAACCTCTTTTGTTATGGTATCTGATATGAGGCATGGCAGTCCCGATGCCACAGCCTCTACTATCATCCCCGGAAGTCCTTCATAAAACGATGGGAATATCACCATGTCAAAAGCCTGATACAAGCCGGCCGGATCCCTTACCTTGCCGGTAAAAACCACTTTGTCCGCAATTCCCATTTCTTCCGCTTTCTTCTCGACAGCTTTCTTTGTATCGCCGTCACCAGCTAACAGCAATCTGGCATTTTCATTAAGTTCTAGACATTCCTTAAATACATCCAGCAGAAAGCCATGATTTTTTGCATAATGGAAACGCCCCACATGGCCGATCACAAACTTATCCTGCAACCCGTATTTTTCACGAATCTCCCTACGAATTTTTTTCTTTCCATCATCATGGACAAATTTCTTCAGATTATTTGCAGTATGGAGTATCCAGACCTTTCCTTCATCATACCATTTATTTCCGTATACCGCTCTTCCTGCCTCCTCTGAGACAGCGGCACAAACATCACATTTTTTGTACAGATTTTTCCTTAGCAACCTGGTAAGCATACCCTTAATTCCTGGATCCACCCCGGCAGACCGCGCATATGCCACAGTCAGTGGAACACCGCATTTCTTCGCAACAGGCATATAGATTGATGCTGTACTTGTCATACTCCCTAGTACTACATCAATCTCCGGGTGATCTGAGAATATCTTCTTCAATGCTTTCATGTAAGAAAAATAATTATAAAACAAAAACCTTGGTACTCTGTATATTCTGCAGCCCAGGCTCTCAGCTTCCTTTTCATACAGCCCAACCGGTTCGCATAACAGGAAATCATAGTGCATGACTGAAGGATCACTGTTCCTTACCATATCCATGGCACGGCTTTCTGCACCACCGATACCAAGTCCGCCTATTACATGTAACACATTCAAGGGCTTTTCCGTATTCCTGTTATCCGATTGTTTTTGAATCCCGCCACTCATATCATTCCTGTCTTTATATAACAGCTTTAAACCAATTCATTTGATATACCGAATGTGCTGTAATTTCACTCGTAATACTGCTCTATATCCCTGTCATCCAGATAGAGCACCATAATATCACCTATCACTCTCGTACAGCCTTCCTGCGGCCACATATTCATTTCCGCAAATTCCTCAGAGTGTACGATTTCCCTGCGTTCTTCAAAAGATGTTCCGCCATAATCCGTTGACAGAAACCAGTTAAGTCCATTTACATATTCACTCGAACCGGTCATGAACAGATTTGATACGACACCGGAAAGTCTTGGTGCGCTTTCAAGATAATCCGGAAGCTGATATGTACACCCTATCACAGCCAGATCCATATCTTCTCTGTAGCCTTCAGTCATTTCCAGCCTTACCTGTATGCGATTAAGCTGGTTTTCCATATTTTTATTGGCACGGTACATGCTCTCGTATGCCTGATCGGTTATTACTACAAAGTGAAAGCATATAGCAAACATAAATACCAGCATAGCTCCCTGGGGAATCATTTTTATTATGCTGCTTTTATCCTTCCAAGATCCTATGTCACCGGCACTGCCATATAAGATTTGCATAAGTATGACCGGGAAAATATAAAATATGCCCATGCTGTACAGCATCGGTGCAGATAAATACTTAACATCCGGCGACAGTACAAAAAAGATATGTGTCGCAACAGGTATAAATAAAAGAAGAAGCGCCTCTAATCCAAGCCTTACGGCGATTTCACCGGCTCCTGTTTTTTTACCTTCTCTCCTTCCAAACATAAGCACTGCCAACAGCACTGCTGTCATGATAAACATCAGAACATTTGAAACATTATAAAAATCCGCCTTATAGTGCACCAGGTAATACCTGGCAAATTCAACATAAGAATTAATAAATACATCTGCCACTCTTCCAAATGAAAAAGACTGTGCTCCGTCTAAACCCATGTAACCGGAAACCTCGTGATCCGTTATCTTCATAACGAGCTTCATAAAGGGATAATATACGGCAGCCGCCATTACCCCCATCAATGCAAAGCTGCCGGTCTTTTTCCAGAACTCTTTCAGGCTTTTCTCCCTGTCATTTAGCATAAGCATAAGCCATATCTCAAGAAGAAGTATCGCCACGGAAACATAAGACTGATAAAAAGCCATTGAGAGTCCGAGAAGAACTGATGCAGCTATGATCCACCGAAATTTCTCAGCCTTTACTGCCAGATATACCGACAGTACAGCAAGCAGCAGTCCAAAAAAATATCCGTCTGCCGTATACATATACGAAAATGTCCCGGCAACCACAGGATTACACACAAGTATCGCCGATACAAGTATCACATACAGATTGCTCTTAATATTAAAAAGCCTGATCACGACGATCGCAGTAAACGATATCCAGATTAACGAAAGCACACCTATCACCCAGGTAGCTTCTTCAGGCCCCCTTACCTTCTCAACTATTGGAAGCAGGAATCTTCCGATTGAAATGGTCCATGACGCTGATATGGTATAAAGATAATTAAATGAATCCTCGCAAAAAAACTTATTTGTTAATCGAAAACCATGCGCTGCAAAGCCCAATATCATGGTAAGCAAAAATATATTAAAAGGCTTGTTAAGCTTTATTCTGTCACTCATATTTTTTCCTTTGTCTTCACAATCTGCTTTATATTAATATTTTCATGCATAAGTATTCCCAGGGCAAAAATCATGGCAACAAATATTATGTATGATGGATGCCCCATCCACTCAGTCATCATACCTAACGAAACAGTTATGGCAGTAAAAAGAGGGTAGGAAAGATATCCCTTTTTTCCACCTTCCCTAAAATACAGTATCAATGCCGCTAAAGCCGATGCGGCATTAAGTAAAAACAGAGCCACACCTGCAAGTATGCCATACTGATATGCAACCTGAAGATAAGTATTGTGTGCATGGTATATCAAAGTACCATCCTCCAGATCGATATTTCCCGGGTAATGTGCGCTAAATGATATCTTCGGTAAATACGCTTTCCATATGGTACTGCGTCCGTTTGACACATCTTTGTGGTCGATTTCTATTGTTTCAGTCTGTGCACTTCCGTCATGTGTCACTGCATTTCCATCTCCCGAAAAATCTATAAGCAGCCCCCACTTTCCGAAAATTATCCTTAACAGATCCGTAAACTCCGTATATTTAGGAGATTCTGCAGGATCCCCCTGGATGACCTTGCTTTCCGGATTATACTCCCAGGTATAAAAATACGGATTGTCAACCTTTGAAGGCATATACCTTACTAAAAGAAAACCCGGATAAAGAAGCACCAGCGTCAAAACAGGAATTGCCAGATACCGCAGTATGACATAAATCTTTTTGCTCGACTTGATCATATCTATCACAAATACAACAAAAAATGCAACAGACATTGAAAGTATGGTAGTCCTGGTATAGTTGAGCACCACAAGTATCAGGTCCCATATAAGCATGAGATAATAAAACGCATATGCTGTAAGCTTTACACCCCGTCCCTTTTTCAGCCATTTAAAAACCGGTATAAGTCCGTTTATCAGGAATATATCGTCCCCTTCCTCAGCATGCCACAACATTTCCAGCCTGCAGAAGAGAACTGCCGTTATGGCAGCCAGGTATTCGCCGGCTGCATTTTCATTTTGAAAATAAAGCTGGTATCTTTCCGTATCAAAGGGTCTCTGAAAAACAGATCTTGCTGAGACAAATACAAAAGACAGAAAGGTCCCTGCAAAAAATGCACTCCTTACAGCATATCTTACCTTTTTATCCGACTGTACATAAAAAAACATGCTGTATCCCATGACGATAAACGCCGTATATCCATAGCCCGGATTGAATATTGCCAGGAGGATTATCCATAATATCCAAAGCAGCCTTATGATATGCGCTGGTTTCTTTATATCTACCAGCAGACTCTCTTTATTTATCATTTTAGGAATAGTGAAAAGATTGGCAATAAGTACTGCTCCCCAGATAAGTATCACAAGTTTCCCATATCTTATGATGTCTACAAACTCGTAGTTGCAGGTATCTGCTATCCAGTGTCTTTCATATGCAAAGTGGGTAAACACATAACATACAGGCAGCCAGATGATTACCGGCAGGCTGATCCAGCTTTTCCAATCCATTATAAACAGCGTTATCAGCCCCATTCCTATACAGAAGAGACGAAAATTTACCGCCTGCTCATAGCTGTTAGGTGAATTTACGAAGGCAACGCCTGCACAAAAGCACATGTAAAAAAGAAAAGCCAAAAGAATCCCTCTTATGACAGAGACCTTATCTGCTATTACATTGCGGACTTCACTGATTTTCGATACCATTTTTTTTGCCTTCTGTCCTGCTTCCCACGATTTCTTTTATGACATACTGTGGGGAATTATTAATACTTATGTATATTCTTCCCACATATTCACCGATAAGCCCCAGCATTATCATTATCATTCCACCAAAAAATATCAATACCGCCATTGTTGAGGCATATCCCAAAACCCTGTCCGGCAGCGTAAAATGCTGGATAATTATCACTATCCCATATATAAATCCAATAAAAGTAGCGCCTACTCCGACTATGGTGGCCATTCGCAGCGGCTTTACCGAAAACGAAGTAAATCCGTTCATCCAGAGCCCCAGCAGCTTTAACAGAGTATAGCCGGATGCTCCCGCTTGTCTCTCTCTGTGGTCAATATCAACATTCACTATATTTTTAGCGGCCCTCAGTACAAGACCTATCACATAGGGATAAGAGTTTTCGTACCGTATCATATCGTTAACTACAAATCTTTTTACCGCAAAATAGCTGGATACATAGAGTTCTTTCGGTTTTCCAAGCATAAATTCTGCCATCTTCTCATTAACATAGCTTCCAAAATTTCTGAATAGAGAGTGCTTCTTACGGTCATATCTGGCATATGCCGCATCCGCCCCCTCCTCAATAGCTTTCAAAAGCCTGTCCATCTGGTCTGCAGGCGTCTGCCCATCATCATCCAGACAGATAATTATGTCCCCGACAGACTGTCTGAGTCCTGCCATAAGTGCAGAATGCTGACCGAAATTCCGCCCGAAATCTATTCCCGTTACTTTGGTATCTTTTTCACAAATGCTGCGGATAACCTCCATAGTGGAATCCGGTGAACAGTCATTAACAAGTATGATCTCATAATCATAACCTGCTAATTTCACTATATTTTCCCTTATTTCATCCACCACGCCTTCCAGCGTTTTTTCGGATCTGTAACATGGTATAACAAAACTTACAAGCTTATCTGACATACTATCCTCTCAACATATGAATGATCTTTTTTCCATCCTCTGTATAGGCGCAGTTCACTTCTTCAATAACTTTAAAGCCATTCTTTTCATACATCCGCATGGCAGATGCATTATCTTCCAGAACCCGCAGATCCACACTGCATATTCCAAGACTTTCCTCTGCATATTTAAGTATCAGCCCCAGGGCCTCAGATCCGAAGCCTTTTCCCAGAGCTGTCTCTTCCCCTATGAATATACCAAACTCTGCGCTGTGCTTTTCATGGTCTATCTTTTGCAGGTATACGCTTCCTATCTCCTGCCCGCTTTCTTTAATTATGATCACAAACTGCTCTACAAGCCCGGTCTCAATCTTTTCCCGTATCCACTTCCTGTGATCCTCTGCCGTAACCGGCTTCTTATAGATAAAATGCTCCACCACAAAAGGCTTATTACGCCAGGCAATTATGCTGTCCGTATCACTTTCAGTCATGCGGCGGAGATTCAGTTTTTTTCCTTCTATCAGATCCTGTTTTTTCATTTTCTATTTATCAGCTGTCCTGTATATCATAAAATTGCCATAGTCCGTACTCAGGCACTCGTCAAGCACCAGTTCTTTACTCCAGCCGTAATGAGCGCAGAGATAGTCACTAAAAATTTCCGGTGGCAATCCCTTTCCTTCGCGGCAGACATAGCAAAAATCCTTTCCGGATGAAAAGAAATGTTCCAGACTCATAATTCCCAGATTTTCAAGTCTCATCCGGTTGTTAGGTGTCCTGGTCATCCATCCTCCCGTAGAAACAAGATTGGTCGGAGGGCTTACGGAAGAATCAACGCAACAGTACACATCCGTAATAAAAACATCCAGAGGGTTGGCATTCATATACTCATATAATACTTTACAGTCATTATTTATGGCGTCCAGCTTATTTTTCTCTTCATAGGCTTTTTTGACCGATATAACAGATGCAGCTGAAAGCATAGCTGCAACAATTATTATCAATGTCTTAAGCGCTATGCTTTTATCAGGTGCCGGAAGCTTAAACTTCCCCGTATCATCCCCCACGGTCTTTACATTCAGCACCTTATACATATCCGCCCTGAACCTGGACCTGTATAGAATCCCCAGCACGGTGGCAGCCCCGATAAGATAAAGAGATATAACAACCCTTTCCGGATATCTTCCATGTAATATCAGCCACAGGTACATGCTGACAAATCCTGCACCTATGGGGAACAAAAATACAAGCGAAATAACATCTCCGTTAAGTACCATATATAATACAGTTCCCAGCCAGATCAATGTAAAAATCCAGCCATAAATACTGTCACCTGAAGTTCCGTCCCCGCCGTCAAAAAGCCACATCCTATGTACAAGGATCCATATTGCTTTTTTTACAGCCCCCATACTGAATAAATTTCCGTCGTTGTATGAGTATCGCGCCATCGCCTCAAAGGTCTGCACCCCTGCAGTATCATCTATTGCTATGGCATAATTCTTAAGAACCTCTTGCTCAGTCTCATCCACACCTATCTTTTTATAGTACTCCACAGCTTCTTCGTTTTCCCATACCCCGGCATAATCGTAGAGTTCGGTTCTGGCTGCATTGTATTTTTCATAATACTCAAGTTCCTCCCCTGCATAGGAGCTCCTGTCTGCTCCAAGCAGGGTAAGATAGGCCACCAGAAACACCACAGCCACCTCAACCAGGTATATAAACTCATTTCTGCTCTGTCTGGTTCCCGTCCGCTGTATAAGCAGCCATCTCTCAAAAAACATCATGACAGCACATACGGTAAAAAACGGCAGCACCATTTCAAATACCTGCGGTCTTATCTGATCGCATAAAAGCAATAACAAACCGGCCCCCAAAAGCCGCCCTATCTGCTCAAAAGAAACAGACTCTTCCGTTTTTTTGTGAGAGTGTTTTTTTGGGGCAACCTCTTGCTTTTCGAATGCATTTTCCATGAGCTTTGTATCCGTAGTAAGCATCATGAAAATACCGACTGTCCCGACCATCGCAGCCGTAACTGTATACTGCAGCATTATCAGGCTTCCTGCATAAAGTCCCGAAAAAACCAGTAACAGTGCCGTTATTATAAGGATCACATTTTTTTTATTGTAATCACAGAGTGCAAGCGCCCTCCTTAAAACCAGATAAAATCCGCAGACAAAGCAGGCACACTGAAAGACCATAAACCAGGGAACAGACGGTATGATACGGTATAGTATAGTCAGCATCAGGCTCAAAGGGACACGCATATAGACTGTCATGGCCGAGGGTTCACCAGAATAATATCCGCTGAGAACATCCTCTATCATCACATCATCGTTCAGGGAAAGCCTTACACCAAAACATATAATAGTTATGGCAAAAACAACGACAGTCGTTACCACCGCAATAATATTTTTTTTTCTATTCTCGTTGTTTGATGCCATCCGTTACGCTATTCTCCCATAAAGAATTCTTTTACCATACTTATGATATAAGCATTCTGTTCTTCTGTGAGTCCATAGTACATCGGAAGCCTTAAGAGCCTCTCGCTCTCTTTTGTAGTATAAACATCTTCTCCCGAAAATCTTCCGAAACGCTTTCCCGCAGGGGCACTGTGAAGAGGAATGTAATGGAAAACCGACAGGATATCCTTTTCCTTAAGGAAAGCAATAAGCTTCCCGCGCTCCTCAATGTCCTTGAGCTTTATATAAAACATATGGGCATTATGCTCACATTCAGCCGGAACCACAGGGAGATCAAGAAGCCCGTCTTCAGCTAAAGGCTTAAATCCTTCATAGTATGTATTCCAGATATTCTTTCGGTAATCATTTATCTCATCCGCCATCTCAAGCTGTGCATAGAGATAAGCGGCATTCATATCGCTGGGCAGATAGGAAGACCCGTAATTAACCCAGGTATATTTATCTACCTGTCCTCTGAAGAACTTGCTCCTGTCAGTACCCTTTTCGCGGATTATCTCCGCATCTTCTATAAATCTTTCATCCCTGAGCAGAAGGGCTCCGCCTTCACCCATACTGTAGTTTTTTGTCTCATGGAAACTGTAGCACCCCATATCACCTATGGCTCCCAATGCCTTGCCTTTGTATTTTGCCATAACACCCTGCGCAGCATCTTCAATGACAAGAAGGTTATGTCTTGCTGCTATGTCCATTATGGTATCCATTTCACAGGCAACACCCGCATAATGCACAGGAACAATGGCACGAGTCTTTGGTGTGATCGCAGCTTCTATCTTATTTTCATCAATATTCATTGTATCAGGCCGTATATCCACAAATACAGGCACTGCCCCTCTCAGCACGAAAGCATCTGCCGTGGATACAAAGGTATATGAAGGCATAATCACCTCATCACCTTCCCCTACTCCCGAAAGAAGAGCAGCCATCTCGGTTGCATGAGTGCAGGATGTAGTTAACAGACATTTACTTGCACCAGTCCTTTCCTCAAACCACTTATTGCATTCTTTGGTATATTTGCCGTCACCGCATATCTTCTGGGCTTCCACACATTCCTTTATGTAATCAAGCTCTTTTCCTGTGTGGGGCGGCACATTGAAATTAATCATATTATCCCTCTTTAATATCAAAAGTCTCTTCGTGCAGGCACAAAGAGCAAAAAATACAAAACCATCTTATATTATAGCATAATTACCCGGTATCTAATAGTACACCGTAAACTCGGCATTGGAGAACACTTCTTCGTATCCGTTCATTATCAGAAATGCTCCCAGCACAAGCCTCTTGCTGGCAATAGCGCTTTCCTCATCAGATGTCACCGAACCGTTAAGTAATCCGGATAATATCTCCGCCTCGTCTGCCGACGCTATCACAACCGGGTGCTTTTTCTGCGCCATCATAGCCATAAGCTCATCAAACATATCGTCCCCGGAGTAACTGTCAAGGCTTGGCCAAAAAGT
>CAMOJK010000031.1 GCA_946616835.1 uncultured Lachnospiraceae bacterium | reverse complement strand
GTATGTACAGATGTTAAAATATATCATTGACGACGGAGAGGCTCATGTGGGACGCATACGGAAGTGCATTGAGCCGCATGATATCAGACAGTATGTTTTCGAAGTGCATGCACTTAAAGGTCTTATGGCAGGCATTGGTGCCAAACAGCTTTCGGAATTTGCAAGACTGCAGGAATATGCCGGACGTAACGGTAATTCCGAAGAGATTGAAAGGGAAGGGTATCTGTTGGCGGATACATACGAGGAGCTGCTTTTTTCCATCCGGTCTGCTCTTGATGAGGCAGGGCTTCTCGAAGAAGCAGGTATAGAGATGCGAAATGAGTCCCTTACCTGGGATGAGTTCTTAGGCCAGATGAACTCACTTCAGGGGAGTCTTGAGATGCTTGAGCAGGCAGAGGCACTCCGCAAGGTGGAAAAGCTCCTGTCCTATCCAATGGATGATGGAATCAGAGCACAGCTTATGGAGGTAAAAAAGGCTGTGGGGAATTTTGACTATGACGAAGCGATGGAAATGGTGCAGCTTATGATGTGAGAAAGTAATTTATCAGAGCCGTTAAGTAAAGAAAGGAAATGCTATGGATTTAAAAAACAAAGCGGGTATAATGGCGATTATAGACGAATACGGTCCGGATGTTGCAGAGCTTGGAAGATACTTAGGCTGGCTTGAGAGCAAAAGGGGAGAGAATCTTATGGATGTCTATGATCCCAGCAAGGGTGAGGGCGGCACCATAAAGTTTCCTGTCTATGACGGGACACTTATGAATTTCGTAAGGGCAGCGGATAAGACTAAATTTATAAACAGAAATTATCAGTACAGCTTTCACAAGTACAGAATAAGGACTGTGGCGGATGAGCTGTCGTTCATAGAAAAAGCTGAAATAAAAGACATAAAAGTTATGGGCGATATTCTTTCTAAGTATATAATAAAGGGCAGGACCAAGGGATCCATGTGGAGCGAAGGCGTGAGCAACGGTGTATACTATGCTGCAATCAGCAAAATGAAAGAACTGATAGAATTTTGGACAAAGCCTTTTTAAAAGCAGTTACATTAAAATAAAAAATTGATGCCTTTAGGGCGGAAGGGAAACAAAGTGGAAAAAGTACGACGAATCTATGTAGCAAAGAAACCTGAGTATGCTGTAAAGTCAGCAGAATTAACAGATGAGATAAAGAGCTATCTCGGGATAGACGGCTTAAAGTCTGTCAGGATATTCATCCGTTATGATGTGGAAAATGTTTCGGATGCGGTATTCGAGAGAGCCTGCAGGAAGGTTTTCAGCGAGCCTCCTGTTGATGAGCTGTTTGAGGAAAAGATCGATATTCCCGAAGGCGCAAGAGTATTTGGTGTAGAATACCTTCCCGGTCAGTATGACCAGCGTGCGGACTCCGCAGAACAGTGCATCAGATTCCTCAAGGAAGATGAGGAGCCTATTGTAAAGACTGCCATGACATATGTTTTGACTGGCGATATTACGGATGATGAATTCGCAAGGATCAAGTCTCACTGCATCAATCCCGTAGACTCCAGGGAAACAGGTCTGGAGAAGCCTGAGACACTCATCACAAAATACGATGATCCGGCAGACGTGGCAGTGATCGATGGTTTCTGCAAGATGTCTGAGGAGGAGCTTCGCGACAGGTATGATTCATTAGGCCTTGCAATGACCTTCAATGATTTCCTGCACATAAGGAAATATTTCGAGAACGAAGAAAAAAGAGATCCGTCGATGACGGAGATAAGGGTGCTGGATACATACTGGTCAGACCACTGCAGACATACTACATTTGCAACGGAACTTAAGGATGTGGAGTTTGACGAGGGATACTACAGGACTCCCCTGGAAACTACATATATGAGTTACCTGGATACCCGCAATGAGCTGTATGGAGACAGAGAAGATAAGTTCATCTGTCTTATGGATCTTGCGCTTATTGCAATGAAGAAGCTTAAGAAAGACGGACTGCTTACGGATATGGAAGTGTCTGATGAGATAAATGCATGCTCCATCGTAGTGCCGGTAGAGATTGATCCGGGGGACGGCTCCGATAAGTATACGGAAGAATGGCTGGTAAGTTTTAAGAATGAAACTCACAATCACCCGACAGAGATAGAACCTTTCGGTGGTGCGGCAACATGCCTGGGAGGTGCTATTCGTGATCCTCTTTCGGGAAGGTCCTATGTATATCAGGCAATGCGTATAACAGGTGCGGCAGATCCCACCATTCCAATATCGGAGACCTTAAGCGGCAAGCTTCCGCAGATGAAGCTTGTAAAGGGTGCGGCTGCCGGATATTCGTCATACGGTAATCAGATAGGTCTTGCCACAGGCTATGTAAAGGAAGTATACCATCCCAATTATGTAGCTAAGCGTATGGAGATAGGTGCGGTAATGGGCGCTGCTCCCAGAAAGAATGTAAAGAGGCTTAATTCGGATCCCGGGGATATCATAATCCTGTTAGGCGGACGCACGGGACGTGACGGCTGCGGTGGCGCTACAGGATCATCAAAGGCACACACGGAAAAGTCGATCGAAGTCTGCGGAGCAGAGGTTCAGAAGGGTAATCCGCCTACAGAGAGAAAGCTTCAGAGACTTTTCAGGAGACCGGAGGTAAGCAGTATCATAAAGAAGTGCAATGATTTCGGAGCCGGCGGTGTTTCCGTTGCCATAGGCGAGCTTGCTGCAGGACTTGAGGTTGATCTGGATAAGGTGCCCAAAAAGTACGCAGGTCTTGACGGTACTGAACTGGCTATATCCGAGTCCCAGGAGAGAATGGCAGTGGTAGTAGATCCTGCTGATGTTGATGCCTTTATGGGATATGCCGCTGAGGAAAATCTTGAGGCAACTTCCGTAGCGGTGGTTACAAAGGAACCAAGACTTGTGCTTAAGTGGCGCGGGAAGGATATAGTCAATCTCTCGAGGGCATTCCTTGATACAAACGGTGCACATCAGGAAACAAAAGTTAAGATAAACATTCCTGAGAAAAATGATAATTATCTGGAGAAAACTGCTTCACAGGCAGTTAAGGATGATCTGGCAAAAGGAGATATTGCAGCGGCATGGCTGGATACCCTGAGTGATCTTAATGTATGTTCGCAGAAAGGTCTGGTAGAGATGTTTGACTCATCCATAGGATCTTCAAGTGTGTTTATGCCTTACGGTGGAAAGTATCAGCTGACTGAAACTCAGGTGATGGCTGCGAAGCTTCCCATGCTGGACAAGGAAAATACGGATACGGTTACTCTTATGAGCTACGGCTTTGATCCCTATCTTTCATCCTGGAGCCCGTATCACGGAGCGATATATTCCGTAATGTCTTCTGTCGCAAAGATCGTGGCAGCAGGCGGAGATTACAGGAAGATACACTTTACCTTCCAGGAATATTTCAGGAGGATGACAGAGAATCCTGAGTGCTGGAGTGAGCCTTTTACGGCGCTGCTTGGTGCATATGATGCACAGCTCGGTTTCGGGTTGGCATCAATAGGCGGAAAGGATTCTATGTCGGGAACCTTCAATAACATAAATGTTCCGCCTACGCTTGTTTCCTTTGCGGTTGATGTGGCAGGACAGAATGACCTTATCACACCTGAGTTTAAGGAGCCCGGGGATAAGCTGGCGGTATTTGCCGTACCCAAGGATGAGTATGACATTCCGGTATACAAGGATGTGATGGCTATGTACGATGAGGTAAGCCAGCTCATAGCCCAGGGCAGGGTAAAAGCTGCCTATGTACTGGATGCTTACGGTATTCCCGCTGCTGTATCCAAGATGGGCTTCGGTAACGGCTATGGTGCAGAGATCGATACCGATATTGAGGCAGACGAGCTCTTTGCCAACAGGATAGGCGATATCCTTGTGGAGATAGATGATGCCACAGAGGATGAGTTTGAATCGGATGTAACTATCATAGGAGAGGTTACGGGCGGTGATTTTGTTTACGGTGATGTGAAGATCACTCAGGCAGATGCTCTTTCCGCATGGAAGAAGACGCTGGAAAAGATTTATCCTTCGAAGGCCGGTAATTCTTCGGAAAAAGTTGATATGCCTGTATATAACGCGCCTGAGATACATGTTTGCAGGAACAGGGTAGCAAAGCCTACGGTATTCATACCGGTAATGCCCGGTACAAACTGTGAATATGATTCTGCAAGGGTATTTGAGCTTGCCGGAGCAAATGTTATAACAAAGGTATTCAGAAATCAGAATGCTTCGGATATCAGGGATTCCGTTGAAGAATATGTAAAGGATATAGCCAATGCACAGATAATAATGTTCCCTGGCGGATTTTCCGCAGGTGATGAGCCGGACGGATCGGCTAAGTTCTTCGCCACTGCTTTCCAGAATGACAGGCTTAAGGATGCTGTTATGCGTCTCTTAAATGAGAGGGATGGACTGGTGCTTGGCGTATGTAACGGTTTCCAGGCTATCATCAAGCTGGGACTTGTACCCGGCGGTGAGATCGTAGGGCAGAAGGCTGATTCGCCTACACTTACATACAATACCATTAACAGACATATATCAAGAATCGTATATACAAAGGTAGTATCCAACTTAAGTCCCTGGCTGTCATGTGCCGAGAATGGAAAGGTATACTGCTCACCTGCATCCCATGGCGAGGGCAGGTTTGTAGCGCCTAAGGCATGGATCGATAAGCTGAAGGCTAACGGTCAGATCGCTACGGTATATTCGGATCCTGAAGGTAATGTGACAATGGACGGTGAGTGGAATGTAAACGGTTCGTATGAGTCCATAGAAGGTATTACTTCGCCTGACGGAAGGGTTTACGGTAAGATGGCCCATCCGGAAAGAAGGGGAGACCACATCGCAGAAAATATCTATGGTGATCAGGATCTTAAGATATTTGAGTCGGGCGTAAATTACTTTAAGTAACTAAAAGTTTGGAAGTTATCCGTTAGTAGCGGAGAAACATGTTTACAGACCGGGGGTATATATGAACGGTATGGAAGATATCACAATAAGGGAAGAACTTGAAAAGGTCGAGGAGAGCTCCTTAAGCCCCTATGCAACCAAAAGCACAGACACAAGGGGACGCAGAAAGGACGAACCCCAGTGTGATATCAGAACCGTTTTTCAGCGCGACAGAGACCGTATAGTCCATTCAAAAGCTTTCCGCAGGCTTAAGGACAAGACGCAGGTTTTTCTTAATCCGGAGGGAGATCATTACAGGACCAGACTTACCCATACACTTGAGGTAAGCCAGATCGCCCGGACCATTGCCAAGGCCCTGAGGCTAAATGAAGATCTGGTAGAAGCCATAGCTTTAGGGCATGATCTGGGGCATACACCATTTGGGCATGCGGGAGAGCGTGCACTTAATACTGCTATAAAAAAGTGCGTTGGTGAAGGCGGTGACATGCTGGCTGCAGTTTCATCGGACAGGGATGATATATGGGATGTCTTCAGCGTCAATGACAGCCTGATGAGATTCAGGCATAATGAGCAGAGTGTGCGTGTGGCCGAAGTGCTTGAGCGGGATGGAGAAGGGCTCAACCTCACCTGGGAAGTGCTGGATGGCATGAGGAATCATCAGACCAGCATGATGCCTTCTACTCTGGAGGGGAAGATAGTGAGGCTGTCGGATAAGTTTGCTTATATACATCACGATATGGATGATGCCCTAAGGGCAAAAATCCTTACGGATGAGGATGTCCCCGCTGAAATCGGAAAAGTGCTTGGAAAAACCACAAAAGAGAGGCTGGATAAACTGATACATAATACCATCAGGACAAGTATAGGCAGGGATGACATACTTATGGATGATGAGGTTATGCAGGCGCTTTTGGATATGCGTAAGTTTATGTTTGAGAGAGTTTACTCCAATCAGACCGTAAAGGGCGAAGAGTATAAAGCCGTATCATTGGTGGAGACCTTATATGAATACTACTACGATCATCATGATGAGATGCCGAGGGAATATCAGGCACTGATGGAAAAGGGGGATCCCGTGTGGCGTGTTACCTGCGACTATATAGCCACAATGACGGACAGATATGCCATATCAAAGTATGAGGAGCTTTTTATACCTAAATCGTGGAAGTACTGAATGGGTAGCTTTAAGGAGAGGATATGCCTTATTATTCACAGGAGATTATTGATGAGATAATCTCAAAAAATGATATTGTGAGTGTGGTCGGTGAAAGAGTGCACTTGAAAAGACAGGGTGGAAGTTATGTAGGGCTCTGTCCTTTTCATAATGACAGGAATCCTTCCTTTTCAGTATCACCCAGCAAACAGATGTGCCACTGCTTCAGCTGCTTAGAGGGAGGTGATGTAATTTCTTTTGTAATGAAGTATGAAAATTATACCTTCCCCGAAGCTGTTAAGGTGCTTGCAGACCGGGCGGGAGTGGCACTTCCTGAAGTGCAATATACGCCTGAGATGCAACTCGTGAAGGGAAAGCGGGAAAAGCTTTATGAGATAATGAACGAGGCAGAGAAATATTTCTTCTACCAGCTCAAAACTGAGGCAGGGGCGCTGGGAATGAGGTATTTTGAAGAAAGGCAGCTAACCCCGGAAACCATACAGCATTTCGGACTGGGGTATTCGCTTCAGTACAGTAATGATATTGTAAGGTATCTTAGGAAAAAGGGATATGATGATGACCTGATAAGAGAGGCCGGACTCGGTGTCTTTTATGAAAAGGAAGGCATGGTGGATAAATTCATAAACCGTGTGATGTTCCCTATACAGAACAGTAACGGAAAGGTTATAGGATTTGGCGGCAGGGTAATGGGAGATGCCAAGCCGAAGTACCTGAACTCCCCGGAAAATCTGATATTTGAAAAACGTAAAAATCTTTTTGGCCTTAATTATGCAAGGCGAAGCAAGAAGAAATATATGATACTTTGTGAAGGGTATATGGATGTCATTGCCATGCACCAGGCCGGCTTTACGGAGGCTGTTGCGTCCCTGGGTACTGCATTTACGCCAGAGCAGGCAATGCTCTTAAAGAGATTTACAAAGGATGTGCTTTTGGCTTATGACAGTGACGGTCCCGGTGTGGCGGCTGCACTGAAAGCTCTCGCAATACTTAATGAAATGGATATGCACGGCCGCGTCATAAATATGAAACCCTATAAGGATCCGGATGAGTTTATAAAGGGACTTGGAGTTGAGGAGTTTCAGAAAAGACTTGACCATGCTGAAGATGGATTTATGTTTGAGGTAAGGCAGGCACATGTACCCTTTGAAACAGAAGGGGCTGGGGCAAGAGAGAGAACTGAATTTACCAGGACCCTTGTGGATATGCTCTGCAGGTTCGAGGATGAGATCGAAAGGGAAAATTATCTGACGGATGTTGCGTCAATTTATAATATTGACAGGGATACCCTGCATAATGCGGTTATAAAAGCTGCGAGCCGGGGAGCAAGTGAGAGGACAAAAGCAGCACTTAATGTAAGGAGCCTTGGAAATGAAGAAAGTGCAAAAAGGAAGGATAATATAAAGGGCAGTGCTAAAAGGTGCGAGATGACCCTGCTTGCCTGGATAGCCCAGCGGCCGGAATTATACGAGCAGATAAAGGAAGATATCACTGCATCTGATTTTACGGATGATATATATCGTAAAGCTGCTGAGATCATATTCGGGCAGATTAAAAACGGAAAGGTAGTTCCGACCTCCGTTATAGAAAGCTTTGAGGAAGATGAGGAAAAACGCGCGGTGACAGAGGTTTTCTTTTCTTCACCGGAGGAACTGGAGCAGGATCCTCAAATGGAATCCGGTGCGGAAAGATTTAAAAATCTCGTAATCAAAGTAAAACAAAACGGCTTAGGCTCAGCATCAAATATGTCGGCGGATCCGAATGCAGAGCTGGAACGGCTGATCGCCGGAAAGCGTCTTGTGGAAGAGCTTTCCCGAAGAAAATTTAATGTATAATTGACTATAGGCCAACACTGTGAAGCATTGGCAATTATTTATAAATTTATAAATGGATAGGTATATGGAGATAAAGCTGTCAGCAAGAATGGAGGCAGTCATAGGACTGGCGGGAAAAGGGCTGTGCATAGCGGATATAGGCTGCGATCACGCACTGGTTGGTATGGCAGCTGTTAAGCGCGGATTATATGAAAGAGCACTGGCAATGGATCTTCGGGAAGGTCCTTTAGAGGCTGCTAAGAATAATATCCTGGAAGCTGGTCTCGCAGAAAAAATAGAATGCAGGCTTTCCGATGGTGCCGGTGCGCTAAAGGAAAATGAATGTGATGCAGCAATAGTTGCCGGAATGGGCGGGCATCTCATTATCAATATCATAAAAAAAGATATCGAAAAATTTAAAGCACTTCACCGCTTTGTACTGCAGCCTCAGTCGGATGTGGGGGCGGTCAGACGGTTTCTTGTAGCTGAAGGATTTGAAATTGCTGATGAAGATATGGTATTTGAAGAGGGCAAATATTATCCCATGATGTCCGTCATAAGCAGGGCTTGTGATGAAGATGACAATCAAAGCAGCAGCGCACAGTATGATGATGTGTTATATGAATTTGGCAAAGGCCTGTTAGGGAAAAAAAATCCTGTATTAAAAAAATATCTTGAGTACAGGGAAGGTATACTGACTGGCGTTATAGCTAATATAGAACAGGCTGATATGGACGCTGATAGGAAGGAAGAACGTCTTTGTGAATTAAAACATGAATTAGATCTTGTAAGGAGGGGGTTATGTATCTTGAGGACCTGATAAAAAAACTTGAAGATCATTCGCCGGTATCCTTTGCAGAAGACTGGGACAATCCGGGGCTTATGTGTGGCAGGGGAAAGAAGGAAGTTAGCTCAGTTCTGATCTCTGTTGATGCTACGGATGAGGTGGTGGATGAAGCTGTGCTTTTGGGGGTCGATCTCCTGCTTACACATCATCCGCTGATATTCGGCTCTATATCCCATGTGACGGATGATGATATGACCGGCAGGAGGCTTTTAAAGCTTATTTCCTCTGATATAGCCTGCTATGCCATGCATACCAATTTTGATGTGATAGGTATGGCAGATGATGCTGCTGACAGGATGGAACTGTCGGACAGGGAAGTACTTATGGTTACCAGCGAGGATTCAATATCAAAGGAAGGTATCGGCCGGGTAGGGAGACTCCCTCAGGAAATGAGCCTTGAGGAATGTGCGGAAATGGTAAAGGATGCCTTCCTCATAGACAGTGTGCGGATATTTGGTGATCCTGCTAAGAGGATAATAAAGGCAGCGATTTCACCGGGTTCGGGAAAGGGAATGAGCCGGTATGCAATAAATGCCGGTGCGGATGTGCTGATAACCGGTGATATTGGTCACCATGACGGCATAGATTCTGTAGCGCAGGGATTAGCTGTAATTGATGCCGGTCACTGGGGGATTGAAAAGATCTTCTGTACATACATGAAGGATTTTATGAGAAAGGAAATACCGGAACTTACAGTTAATATCGCGTCGCAGACACCGCCGTTTATCGTGGTCTGAGCAAGGGCGTTTAAGTAAATAAAAGAAAGATAGAGAAAAGCAGAGGGTTACACAAACATTAAGGAGGCTTTTTATGGGTGAGATCATTATTGAAATTGAGGGCGAAAAAAAGAAATATGAATCCGGAATGACATATGAGCAGATCATACAGGAGTATCAGGGCAAGTATGAAAATCAGATAGCACTTGTTTCCGAAAACGGAAAATTGAGGGAGCTTTACAGAAAGGCAAAGGATGGGGCAGAAGTTAAGTTTGTGACACTATCCAGCTCCGATGGGCATAAGACCTATGAAAGAAGTGCAATACTGCTTACAATGAAGGCTCTTGATGATGTGCTTGAGCACGATAAGTCCAAGCAGTTCAAAGTGGAATTTGCCATAGGAAACGGACTATTTATAAGGCCTCTGTTTGATATGGATATAGATGATGACTTTATTGGAAAGCTGAAGGCTCGTATGAGGGACTTAGTATCCGAGGCACTTCCGGTCACAAAGACATCTTATCCCACAGCAGATGCCAGGGAGCTGTTCGAGCAGAACGGAATGACTGATAAAAGCAGACTGTTTAAGTTCAGGCGGGGGTCTAGCGTAAATATTTATGATCTTGACGGTTACAAGGATTATTTCTATGGATATATGCTCCCTAATAGCGGATTCGTAAAGTATTTTGATATTGAGAAATATGAAAACGGCTTTATGCTGATACTTCCCGCTGCAAGCACTCCTACTACCGTTGATTCATTTGAGCCGAGAAAAAATCTTTTCAGTTCACTGGATACTGCTACCGAATGGGGCCAGAAGCTGCACATAAGTACTGTAGGAGACCTTAATGAAAAAATCTGCTCAGGTGCAATGGACAGTGTCATACTGGTGCAGGAAGCTCTTCAGGAAAGGCGCATCGCTGAGATCGCATCGGATATAGTTAAGCGCGGTGGCGTTAAGTTTGTTATGATAGCAGGACCTTCATCATCAGGAAAGACCACCTTTTCCCACAGGCTTTCTGTGCAGCTTTCCAGTTTCGGGCTGACACCGCACCCAATAGCAGTGGATGATTATTTCAAAAACCGTAAGGATACGCCTAAGGATGCCGACGGTAATTATAATTTTGAATGTCTTGAGGCAATCGATGTAGAGCTTTTCAACAGTGACATGCTTAAGCTTTTAAATGGTGAGGCTGTGGAGCTGCCTACATTTAATTTTGTTACAGGTGAGCGTGAATATAAGGGCAATGTAAAACAGCTCGGACCTGATGATATACTTGTTATTGAGGGGATACACGGTCTGAATGATAAAATGAGCTATGCGCTGCCGGTTTCCAGTAAATACAAGATCTACATAAGCGCACTTACAAGCCTTAATATAGATGAGCACAACAGGATTCCTACGACAGATAACAGGCTATTGCGCAGAATGGTGCGTGATGCCAGGACAAGAGGGGCTTCAGCCCAGCGAACTATAGGAATGTGGCCTTCCGTAAGGAGAGGCGAGGAAGAAAATATCTTCCCCTTCCAGGAAAATGTTGATGCGACCTTTAATTCTGCATCCATTTATGAGATGGCTGCGCTTAAGCCTTTTGCAGAGCCATTGCTTTATTCCGTAACACCGGATATGCCTGAATATCAGGAGGCTAAGCGTCTGCTCAAATTCCTGGATTATTTCTTAAGTATAAGCAGTGAAAAGCTTCCCTTTAATTCTATAGTAAGGGAGTTTGTAGGCGGGAGCTGTTTTAAGGTATGATTACTAAGACTTACTGCATAAAAGGCTGCAGGAAGTTTTAAGGATTATTTATAACTGGAAGAACCGACAGGTTTTGCTCAGCTATGAGAACAAATTATTTCTTAACTAATTAAACTAACCAAGGAGGAACATCATGAGTAATGCTGAAAAAGCCTTAAAGCTTCACGAGGAGTGGAACGGAAAGGTAGAGACCGTATCAAAGACACCGGTAGATTCAAGGGAGGCCCTGGCGCTGGCCTACACACCAGGAGTAGCAGAACCCTGCAAAGTTATAGCAGAGGATCCGGATGCGGCATATAAATATACCATAAAGGGCAACACCATTCTGGTGGTATCTGACGGAAGCGCAGTGCTGGGACTGGGTAACATCGGACCTAAGGCTGCTATGCCGGTTATGGAGGGAAAGGCTATACTTTTCAAAGAATTCGGCGGTGTGAATGCCGTGCCTATCTGTCTGGATACGCAGGATACTGAGGAAATCGTAAAGGCTGTTACCTGGCTCGCACCCGGTTACGGTGGAATAAACCTGGAGGATATAAGTGCTCCCAGATGCTTTGAGATAGAGGAGAAACTTAAGGAGACGCTTGATATCCCTGTATTCCATGATGATCAGCATGGAACTGCAATAGTAGTACTGGCAGCTCTTATAAACGCAACTAAGATAGTTAATAAGGCGCCTTCTGACTGCAAAGTGGTAATAAGCGGTGCAGGTTCAGCCGGTATAGCTATATGTAAGCTGCTTATGAACTATGGTTTCAAGAATATAATTCTCTGCAACAGCAAAGGCGTGATTTCCAAGGATGCGCCGAAGCTTAACTGGATGCAGAAGAAGATGGTGGATATAACCAACCCGGAAAATATCAGCGGTACAACGGCAGATGCAATGAAAGGTGCTGATATATTTATTGGTGTTTCCGCTCCCGGTGTTGTGACTCAGGATATGGTAAGGAGCATGAATAAGGATGCTATAATCCTTGCCATGGCTAACCCTGTTCCTGAGATAATGCCTGATTTAGCAAAAGAAGCCGGAGCTCGTATTGTGGGAACCGGAAGGTCTGATTTCCCCAATCAGGTAAATAATGTGATAGCATTTCCGGGAATATTCAGGGGTGCGCTGGAAGGCAGGGCAAAGCAGATCACTGAGGATATGAAGATGGCAGCAGCAAAGGCAATAGCCTCTCTCATACCTGAGGATGAGCTTTCCGAGACAAATATTATCCCCGAAGCTTTCCATCCTTCTGTAGCAGATGTGGTTGCTGAAGCTGTAAAGAGACACATAACAGAAACAAATCGTAAATAACAGAATATAATGATGCAGGAAGAACAAGTCAAATTATGGGGGGATAAACCCTATTATTCCCTGGACCATTATTTCAAGAAAACTTTTGGTACGAAGGTCTATAAGATAGCCCTTAATGCCGGGATGACCTGTCCTGTAAGGGACGGGACTCTCGGCAGCAGAGGCTGTATTTTTTGTTCAAAAGGAGGCTCCGGAGATTTCGCGTCTGCGGCTGTAACAGATGGCAGGCCTGATATAAAGGCACAGCTGGAAGAAGGCAAGAAACTTGTCCGCTCTAAGAATCCGTTAAAATATCTGGCATATTTCCAGGCATATACGAATACCTATGCGCCGGCAGAGGAACTCAGAGTATTGTATAAAGCTGCTCTTGATGATCAGGATGTGATAGGCATATCAATTGCCACAAGACCTGACTGTCTGCCGGATGAAGTTTTAAGGCTTTTGGAGGAACTTAAGCTGGAATATCCTGATAAGGCAATATGGATAGAACTTGGACTGCAGACCATTCACAGGGAAACCGTTAAATATATCAGAAGGGGGTATGAGACCTCTGTTTTCGAGCTTGCTGTTCACCGACTGAACGATATGGGGATACCTGTGATTGTGCATGTGATACTTGGACTGCCGGGGGAAAGCGTGGAGATGATGTATTCCACTATAGAGTATCTTAATACTTTCCCGATTTTTGGAATAAAGCTGCAGCTTCTCCATGTGCTGAATGGGACTGATATGGCTGATGACTTTGAAGCCAGGAAATTTGACGTGCTTACTAGATCAGAATATACGGATATTGTGATATCCTGTCTGGAACTGTTGTCGCCGGAGATAGTGATACACAGGCTGACAGGGGACGGACCTAAAAGCATATTGATAGCTCCGGGGTGGAGTGGTGACAAGAAAACCGTGATGAATGGCATACATTCCGAAATGAAGAAGAGAAATACCTATCAGGGACGGCTATATAAAAAGGGCTGAGGGTGTGATAAATAAAAACAGCTGGTGCAGATGCACCAGCTGTTTTAAATGTGACAACTTACAGGGAACTGTCCTTTTTCTGCCCATTAAGTGCCACTCTCAGCATGCCGCTTTCCCTCCCCGTATGGAAAGCTGATGACATGAAAAAGAAGATGTGTATTCTGGACCTAGATATGTGACGGGGCGGCCCGATCCGATTCGCATGCCATGACTGTATTTTAGCATTCAGGTTTACATAATCTGGAATTATGTAAAAACTTGTGAGTGTTAGTTCAAAAACTGTAATTATTGACTCTTATCATGCAGAAGAAAGTCATAACTTTTAAGTCTGTTTCGTACATATATCATATATGAGCGCGAGATAGTGCACATTTCCTTTGAATCAAGAGTTATGGTATTATTGATGAGCTCCCGGATCCTGAAAATGTTCACATATTCGACATGGCTTATGCGGACGAACATTTCCGAGTACATATCAAGGGTATCCACCAATTCTGACAGGCTGCATCTAAAGCAGCTTGACTCAGAATCCGTGAAATAAAAAAAGGCATTTCTGCCCCTATGGTAAATGTGTGTGATCCGTTCAAGTTCAACCATGATCAGACGCCCCTTAAAATGTATGCACTTCAGGTTTTTTGTTTTTTCAGGGAAATTTACAAAAATGATTTCTTTTACAGCCGGGCAGGAGTCAGTCTTGATTTTTGAAGAAATGATCGTGTCAATCAGGGCATCCTTCTCTGTAAGTGACAGCCCGGTAAGATACTGCAGGAACTGCGCCTTGATAAGTTCGCGTTTGCTGAATTCATCATCATAAAACTCAATGTTCATATGTACCCCCATAGAAGATTGATCTGATGCAGGAAGATCTATTCCTGCGCCCGTTCACCCTGGACGTCCCCCTCCGGTCGTTCCTGGCAGCGGTCAGGTTTATTTTTCTTCACCTCCTTCTGGGGTCGAAGCTTCTTTCTTTATCCGTGCAAGGTGTTCACGGATCTTACTCTCATAACCTTGCCCGGAGGGTTCATAGAATACTGTGCCGGAAAGCTCATATGGAAGGTATTGCTGATTTACATAGTGATTGGGAAAATCATGTGCATAAAGATATCCTTTCCCACGTCCAAGCTTTGCAGCTCCCTTATAATGTGCATCCCTTAAATGGTCAGGAACAGGAAGATTGCCTGTTTCCTGTACTGTGGCCATGGCTTTTTCGATGGAATTATTTGATCTGTTGCTTTTGGGGGCGGAAGCAACATAGTTTACCGCCTCCGCAAGTATTATCTGGCTTTCAGGCATACCGACACGCTCTACTGCAAGGGCAGCAGAGGTGGCAATATTGAGGGCATCAGGATCCGCAAGTCCCACATCCTCAGCAGCACATATCATGATCCTTCTTGCTATAAACTTGATATCCTCGCCGGAGTAGAGCATTTTGGCAAGATAATATACTGCGGCATCCGGATCGGATCCCCGCATGCTTTTTATGAAAGCGGAAATTGTATCATAATGATTGTCTCCGTCCTTGTCAAAACGGAGACGCCGTTTCTGTATGCATTCGCTTACTACTTCGGCAGTAAGGTGGATCATGCCGTCTTCAGAACGGGTAGTGGTAAGTACACCAAGCTCTAATGCATTGATAGCATGTCTTGCATCACCGCCTGCCTGGTCAGCAAGAAAGTCAAGGGCTTCCTCGGTTATATCAGCTTTATATGATCCCAGGCCTTTTTTATTATCTGTCAGAGCCCTATTTATAAGGGTTTTTATTTCATCATCGGTCAGGGGATAGAGCTCGAATATCATAGAACGCGAAATCAGAGCCCCATTTACCTCAAAATAGGGATTTTCGGTAGTGGCACCGATAAGGATCAGGGTGCCGTCCTCGACATATGGCAGGAGATAGTCCTGCTGAGCCTTACTGAAACGGTGTATCTCGTCAATAAAGAGTATGGTTCTGGTGTCATTCATTACCTTGTTGTTTTGGGCAATGCTTACTACTTCTTCCATATCCTTTTTGCCGGCAGAGGTTGCATTTATCTGCCTGAAATCAGCAGAGGTGGTAGCTGCGATAACCTTTGCCAAGGTGGTTTTTCCCGTGCCGGGGGGACCATAGAAAATAATGGAGCTTAATTTGTCTGCTTTTATGGCCCTGTAAAGCAGTTTGTCAGGACCGATAATATGCGACTGCCCCACGACCTCATCAAGCGTCTCAGGACGCATTCTGGCAGCCAGGGGAGATTCATTATCATCAGAAATTGAATTCATATATGAAAAAAGATCAATTGTCTCGTTATTATTTTGGGAAATTTTAGACATATTATGACTGTATATTATTGCAAATTTATTGTTTTTTTGGTTACAGTATTATAATCTTTTGTCTGTTGATTATAGCATAGCGGTAGTAAATTTGCCATAATTTTTCAACCTATGTGGCTGCATATATTATATAATATATGCAGATATTTTTTATCGCTGAATGTGGTTTGTTAACCTGTCTTAATACAGGAAAGTCCGTTTATCAGGACACGGGAGTAAGGATATGGCCGATAATATATCAGATACTGAGCAGTTCTCCGGGTTGTTTGAAGAATTGGTCTCTGCAATGGCTGTGGTCAACAGCGGACAGATAGATGTAGCAGAGGTTCAGGATAAGCTTAATAGGATGGCTGCAATGCTTCGTCTTTCGAAAGGGGTTACGCATGTATATTCGAGCCCTGCAGAAGAGAGAATGGGGCGTGGTGAGACCATTATAAGTTACGATAATGGTAAAAACGGACGACCTGTCCACACGGTGCGGATTGAGACAAGTCTTATGTCTGTCACTACCATGACAGTATATAAGGCAGATGATGAACCTGACCTTACGGAGCAGGAGCTTGCAAGGATTGATCTTGTTATGCGTACGACACTGGTCTTCATCAGCCGCAACAGGCTTCAGGATATTGCATATCAGTTCGCGTTTTATGATGACCAGGGGTACAGGAGTATCAGAAGCTTTTTTAAATATCTGGCATGGAACGCAACCCCGGGAGCATTTGACGGTATGGCTGCGGCTAATTATAATTTCAGACATTTTTCTATTGTTAATGATAAATACGGGCGCAATTCCGGCGACAGGGTACTCAGAAATCATTATGATCATATGCAGAAGCTCATAGGAAAGGAAGGAATCTTGTGCAGATTGGGCGGTGACAATTTCGTTTGTATTTTCCCAAGAGAGAAGTTAGAGATTCTTTTAGAATATTTAAGGCATGCGGATGTGCAGTATGACGATGAGGGTCATACTGTAGGTATTGATTCCTATGCAGGTGTGTTTGTGATTCCGGATGGCTATACAGTAAAAGACCCAAATGCGATAATGGGCAAGATCATGCTTTCCTATAGAGTTGCCCGGTCGGGTGTGGATGATCACATAGTATTTTATAATGAAGGTCTTATGGAAGGCAGGAAACGGGCTATGCGCATACAGCAGCAGTTCCCTGATTCGCTAAAAAATAAGGAATTCAGGGTATTCTTCCAGCCTAAGGTGGATGTATTAACCGGTGAAATCCGTGGCGCAGAAGCTCTCAGCAGATGGTTTAGGGAGAACAGCATAGTTCCGCCATTGGATTTTATTCCTGTGCTGGAGCGTAGCAGTGATATCTGTATGTTGGATTTTTATGTACTTGATCGGGTATGCGAACATATCCGCAAGTGGCTGGATGAGGGGCGGAAGGCTGTGCGCATTTCAGTTAATTTTTCAAGAAAGAATATAGTAAATGAGCAGCTGCATGAAGATATAATCGGGGTCATTAACAGACATCGTGTTCCCCATGAACTGGTGGAAATAGAGCTTACCGAGACTACTACGGATGTCGAGTTCCGTGCATTGCAGCGTATAGTAGGGGGATTGCAGAAGGAAGGAATATGCACCTCGGTGGATGATTTCGGAATGGGATATTCGTCTTTGAATCTGATTCGCGTCATTCCGTGGAATGTCCTTAAGGTTGACCGTTGTTTTCTGCCTGCCGGAGAAGAAGATAATAGCAGTATAAATAACATAATGTTTAAAAATGTTATAGCTATGGCAAAAGAGATGGGATTAGAAACAATTGTGGAAGGTGTAGAAACAAGAGAACAGCTTAAACTGCTAAGGGATAATAAATGCGATCTTGCCCAGGGCTTCCTTTTCGACAAACCATTGCCGGTGGAGGAGTTTGAGAAAAGGCTTGAAGAACATAAATATATAATTGGAATATAATAATCGTTTAGGGAGCGAGGAATTATGAAAAATTGGAAAACATGGCAGATGGCCTTGTTTGTGGCCTTGTGTGTCTGCCTGAATGTGGGTGGAAAGCTTTTGGCGGTTCATTTTGAACTGCCTCTGTGGGCCGATTCTTTTGGTACTGCTTTGTGCGCATATGTGGCAGGACCCGTATGCGGTGCAATGGTGGGTTTCTCTGGAGATATAGCTTATGGTGTTGTTGATCACCTTTCGGTAGCTTATTCCCTGACAGGTATTGCATTGGGGCTGATTGTGGGCATTGCCGCGCGCCGGCACTGGTTCGACAGATTTTACGGTTTTATGAAGGCTGCCTCTCTTGTGATGTTTACTGCGCTCATTGTATCAGTACCGGTGAATCTGCTTCTTGGGGGAGGCTATACCGGTAATAAATGGGGCGATGGAGTCATTGATTATTTTTCAGTCAGAGGCTGGTCACCGGTAATCTGCTGCATACTGGGGCAGTTAGCCATAGAATTTGCAGATAAGGTACTGACAATCGCGGCTGTGTATATCCTGATCATTGTCCGCAGGCTAAATGCAGACAGGATTGAGGATGAAAAGAAGATGCAGGGTAATACAGTGGGGAAGGCTGCTATTCTTCTTGCTGCTGCAGGATTGGCTTTGGGCATGTCTGCAAGATCGGAGGCTGCATCACCAACGGATATTGCGCCTGAAACGACGGATTATAATGATTATGTTCAGACTGTGTACAGCAGCAATAATGGATTGCCATGCGGTGAGGCTAACGACATTGCACAGACCAATGACGGTGTGCTGTGGATAGGAACCTATGCCGGACTGTACCGCTATAACGGTCGTGAGTTTCGTTGGGTAGATGAATACGAATCCGTAAAGAATGCAAACTGTCTTTATGTGGATGAGGAGGGGCGTTTGTGGATCGGCACTAATGACAGCGGACTGTCAATTGTTATCCGTGAAAAGGTCGTAAATGTTCTCGATCAGTCCAGTGGACTTCCCTCCAATTCGGTGAAATGCATCACCTGTTCATCTGATGGTTATTACTATGTAGGGACAACCGGCAGCATGCAGGTGGTTGTGATGAATAATGGCATGAAGGTGGTAAATACTCTGGATGAGATAAGCTATGCTGACAGTATTACTGCCGACGGGTATGGTCATGTTGCGACAATCGGTTCAGACGGCTGCCTGTTTTTATTAAAAGGTGGCAAGATAACGAACTCTATCCGTTTGCCAGATGGTGAAGAGCTGTTTAAATGCTGTACTTTTGCACCGGACGGAACTCTTATGGTGGGGACAACCACGAACCATATCTACAGTTATAACATTTCCAGGGATGAATTCAATCGGATTGATTCTGTAAAATGCGAGGATGTCAACAGTATAAACAATCTGAATTTTATATATGATGGGACTTTGTTTATATCCACTGACAGCGGTGTGTCATACATTGACGGTTCAGGATACCATCACATCAATACGAATGATTTCAATAATTCGATAGACAATATGCTGTATGACTATCAGGGAAATCTCTGGTTCACATCTTCAAGGCTTGGACTCTTAAGAATGGCAAAATCTCCATTTAAGGATATTTATGGTTCCATCGGCATGGAGCGTCATGTGGTCAATGCCATAGTTTCATGGAACGGAAGCTATTATATCGGTACGGATGTGGGACTGGATATAGTTGATGGAGCATGTCGGAAGGAAATCAATAATAAACTGACAGCGGAGCTTGAAGGCAAGCGTATCCGATGTATGTATGTGGATGAGAACGATCATCTGTGGGTATGCACTTACGGAAGTGGGTTGCTGGAGGTGGCTCCGGATGGAAAAGAGTGGGAATACAATGCTGACAATGGAAGTTTTGGCAATAGGGCCAGAATTGTGACCGGATTGTCAGATGGGACCGTCATGGCAGCAGGTGATTCAGGTATCAGCTATATCAAGGATCATAAGATAGTTCAGACTATCAAAAATGAAGACGGTGTGATAAATTCCATGATACTTACCCTTACGGAAAAAAGTGATGGTACTATTCTGGCAGGCACTGACGGCGACGGTATAGCTGTGCTTAAGGACGGTCAGGTGGTTAATATGCTGACAACGGAAGAGGGCTTAAGCAGTGATGTCATATTGCGTACGATCAAGGATCCGAAATCCGAGGGGGTATTCATAGTTACCAGTAACAGCCTCTGCTATCTTGACTCTGACGGTTCAATCCGTATATTGGATAAGTTCCCGTATTTCAACAATTATGATATATGGGTAAAAGATGAAGATACTCTTTTTGTAATGTCAAGTGCCGGAATATATGTGGTGGAAAGGGATGAACTGGTTGAGGGCGGTGATATTGCCTGGGAGCTTCTTGATGCTAGAAGGGGCTTAGGAACTTCATTAACAGCTAATTCCTGGAACTATTACACAGATACGGGAGAACTCCTCCTTCCTTGTGATACCGGGGTTTACAGTATAGAGGTTGAAAAATACAACAGCGATGTTAGGTCATACAGAATGCAGTTAGCCTCTATTAAGCTTGACGGTGTGGTACAGCCGCCTATCCGTATGGGAGCTATTACGGTGGGACAGGGAGTCAACCGTGTGGAACTGTCTCCGGAGATACTGAATTACACAATACAGGAGCCTAATGTGGGATATTATCTTGAAGGCTATGATTCACAGTGGACAATAGTGCCGCAGAACAGCCTTGGAAATATTATTTATATTAATCTTCCGGCGGGTGAATATACTTTCCATCTGGCAATTTTTGACAGCGCTGGTGATCATATACTGGAAGAAAGAAAATTTGAGCTGGTAAAGGAAGGCGAGCTTTATGAAAAACCGGGATTCATAATTTATATGCTTGTGCTTCTTTCGCTGTTTAGCATATGGTTTACCTGGTTTATGGTACAGAGACAGCTCAATGCACAGCAGATCAAGATCAATATGGCAAATGAGACTGTCATGGCCATAGCAAATGCAGTGGATGCCAAGGATGTGCGTACCCACCAGCATTCTGTGCGTGTAGCAGAATATTCGGTACTTATAGCTGAAGAGATGCATTGTTTTAAATGGTGGCGGAGAAAAAAGGATCTCTCTAACTTGCAGAAGGCGGCTCAGATGCACGATATAGGAAAGATAGCAGTTCCGGACAGCGTGCTCAATAAAGTGGGGAGGCTAACGGATGACGAATATGCGCAGATGAAATCCCATGTTGTCAGGGGGGCTGAGATACTGAAGGATTTTACTCTGGTAGAGCATGTTGAGGACGGTACCCGATTCCATCATGAAAGATACGATGGCAAGGGATACCCGGATGGGCTGAAGGGAAAGGACATCCCGCTCTTTGGCCGTATAATCAGTGTGGCGGATTCTTTTGATGCTATGACATCAAATCGAGTATACCGTAATCATATGGATACTGATTATGTAATGAATGAAATGAAGCGCGGAAGGGGAACACAGTTCGATCCGGAGGCACTGGATGCATTCCTTCGACTGGTTGACAGAGGCGTAATAAATCTTGATAAAATCTACGCCCAGAAACGTGCTGAAATACAGCAGGCTGATCCCAAAGCACAGGAAGAGCTGGCGCGCCGTGTAGAAGAAGATCGTAAGATCCAGGAAGCACAGATGCAGAGTAAAGATGAGAAGGTTTCCGGGGATGAGGAAGGAAATGGCTAAAAAATCCGCATCCGGATAACGGATCTGAGGAAATATCTTTGAGTGTCGTTAAAAGACGGCAGAAAGGAAAAAAATGAAACGAGCATATATTGTTACGGCGCTTACATGCCTGGTAATTATGACGGTATCTATAGGCTGCTTCAGGATTCTGAATCTGACAGGAGGAAAAGATCATCTTAAGATTGGATTCATCTACGATAATGATGAGAGCACACCGTATACATACAATTTTTCCCTGGCAAAGGATGCGGTAGAGAAGAAGTACGGTGAAAAAGTAGAAATTGTTACATGCAGCAATGTTTTGGATGATGAGATGGAAGAGCCTTTGCGGGAATTGGCCGACGAAGGCTGCGATATCATTTTTTTCAATGGATACAGTGAAAAGGTTCTGGAGCTTGCACCGGAATATCCGGGAACTGAGTTCTGTCAGGCATCATATATGGATATGAGCAACATGACTGTACCTGAAAACTATCACACTTTTAAAGGGGAAGCATATCAGGGACGGTATGTGAGCGGGATAGCCGCAGGCATGAAGATAAAGCAGATGATCACGGAAGGCGTTATTTGCGGAGATCAGGCTATAGTGGGTTTTGTTGCTGCATTTCCGAATTCTGAAGTGATTTCGGGATATACGGCCTTCCTGCTGGGGGTTCGCTCCGTTGTGCCCCAGGCTGTGATGCGGGTGTGTTATACGCATACCTGGAGCAGCTATGCGCTGGAGAAGGACGCTGCAGAAACGCTGATATCGGAAGGGTGTGTGGTTATTTCACAGCATACTGATACGATAGGACCGGCCGTTGCATGCGAGGAAGCTTCTGATAAAAATACACAGGTATATTTTGTGGGCTGGGGACAGAGCATGTCTGAAGTAGCACCGGGCGCATCCCTTGTCGCTGCAAGGATATGCTGGGAGCCTTATGTGCTTTCTGCAGTGGAGTTAGTTATGGCAGATAAAAAGATTGAATCAGGCATTTCCGGAAAAGTCCATGGGAATGATGTATCTGCAGGATTCGACAAAGGCTGGGTGGAGATGATAGATTTAAATCTCCCGATTGTTGCACCGGGTACACAGGAGGCTATGGATGTAGCAATAGAGCAGTTTAGGCGCGGAAATAGTGACTTTGTATTCAAAGGTGATTATAAAGGGGGCTCGCAGAGTGACCCGTCCAAGACTATAGATTTGAGGGGCGGATACACGGAAAATGAAAATACATCTTACCCCTTGTTTGATTATATTCTTTCAGATGTCATAACCATCGTGGAGTGATTGCGCGGATAAGAATAAACAGGGGCTGCCGTAATTGTATGAATCAACAGGTTCTAAACAGTTACGGCAGCTTTGTTATAGAAATAAGCTGTCTAAGCTGCATTCTGAGCAAATATTGAAAGGTATGCTATGGAAAACTTGAAGAATGTTCATTATGATGCATTTATCAGCTACAGGCATTCAGAGCTGGATGATTTCGTTGCGGGAAAGCTGCATAAAAAGCTTGAAAGTTTCAAAATCCCCAAGGTAATTAAGAATAAAATAAAAAATGGAAAAAAAGGGATTGAAAGAGTTTTCCGTGATGTGGAGGAACTTCCCCTGTCGGATGATCTTTCCGAATCCATTACGACGGCACTGAACAACTCTGATTTTTTTATTGCCGTATGCACACCCAGATATATTGAATCAAAGTGGTGCATGAAGGAGCTGGAAGTGTTTCTTCAGAATCACGACAGGGATCATGTCCTGCTTGTTCTGGCAGAAGGCGAACCTGACGAATCTTTTCCCGAAATACTTAAATTTGAAGATATTAAACTGACAGATGAAGCCGGCAGTATCGTTACGGAACGCAGGGAGAAAGAACCTTTAGCGGCTGATACCCGGGGGGCGGACAGGAGGGAAATATCAAAGGCTATTGATACTGCGGTAATAAAACTCTGTGCCGCAATTATGGGGCTTAGTTATGATGACCTAAAACAGCGTCACCATGAAGCTCTGGTTAGAAAAATGACTTTCACGGTCGGCGGGATAAGTCTTGCTATTTTGATTTTTGCTATATTTGCAACCGTTACGCTGGTAATGATAGGCCGGAAAAATGTTCTTATTGAAGCACAGTACGATAAGCTCGAAAAGCTTTATGCAGGAAGCATGGTATCTGTAGCAAAAGATCTTATGGGGGATGGAAGGCGGATGGATGCAGTATATGCATTAAGAAGCGTGCTTCCCGATGATGCCGGAGAAGGATACAATGCGGATGCATTAGACTGCCTTACAACGATACTTGGAGTTTACGGAACCGGTGAACAGCACTTTCCTGTTAAGACATATGATATAAAATCGATGGTTTTGGATTATGATGTTTCAAATGACGGGAATTATCTGTGGATCAGTGACATGCTTGCGCTGTATGTATTTGATGTTCAGAGCGGAGAGAAAATAATGGAGATCGGCAGAATCAGCGGAGGACTCTTCTCGGCTGCCTTTTGCGGGGAAGATGGGATTGTTGTCCTTGATGGAACAGATGCTTATTATTATAAAATTCATGAAGAAAATGGTAAGCTCCTGGAAGATGTCCACAGGCTTGACAGCTGTTTTTCTTCAACAGATGCAGACTTGGCCTTTATACTATGCGATAAGGAACTGATAGGAATTGATGGAGCAGGGAATATATCATACAGGATTGTCCTGAAAGATATTTTCGATTACGTATATTTTGCCAGCAGCGATATGTCTTTTGCAGATGGCAGGATGTGTCTGTCTTTTACTGATGGGAAGTCTTGTTTCATTCTTGTGGCTGATGAATATACAGGGAAAATCTGCAGGACATTCGAAGAGAAAGGAGAGAAAAGTGTATGTGCTTTCACGGACGGAGGCACACTGTTTATTTCTGCTTCGGAATATTATGACGACTATTATAATGAAAAGACTGTTGTCCGGGCAATGGATATTGAAAGCGGTACAGAATTGTGGACAAAGGAAATGATGGATTTTTATGCGGGGGAGTATCTATCAGGCGATGGAGTTATGTACCTTACTGAGTATAATACGGTATACAAGATTGAGAAAAGTACCGGCGAACCACTTGGCCACTGCTCTGCAAACAGTTATATAGTACAGGGCTGGTATGATAGTGACATCTTTTATTTTATTACTGTTGATGGTTCGGTTTATGCATATATTTCTGATAATGACTGTTATGATATTTCATCATATTACTATGCGATGTATGACAGTACAGATTTAAGCAGCGATGTGGTCTGGTGTAATGGCAGGCTGTTCTGTCATCCGAACATTGCTAATTATGTAGTGATGTATGAAGCTGTTGATAATGCTAATGCTGTTGTGATGCCGGATTATTACGAAAATCAAAAGATGTGTATGCCTGCTTCCGTTGATGAACTGGATGTGGAGGGAATAAAAAAAGAATTGGTATATGATTCATTTTATTCAGATGACGGAAAGTATATCATGGTATGTAATTCAAACCGGACGGTTCAGATCATAGATGTGGAAAGCATGAGTGTAGTCTCGACATTGCAGTCCAGTGCACAGTATTATTCCGGCTTATATTACAGTGAGATATCGGGCGGTTATTATATCGATTCTTATCTGAATTCGTATCTGCTTAATGATGATATGCAGATATATGCAACATTACCACATATAGCGGGTGAAAATGATGGTGGATTTATTGTACAGTATTACTGTTTGCCGTATGTTTCCTATGATGAAATCATCAGTGCTGCCGATGAAATGCTTGACGGATATGAGCCGGCGGATGAAATGAAGATGAAATATGGCATTATGACTATGTCGGAACTGGAAGATATGTAAATCCGGACTCTCCAGATACAAGAGTTTTACTTATGAAATCACATCCCTATGGTATGCGGATTCAGACAATGAAAAAGGATTATTTTCGATATAAATTTATATTGACGGTTTCGACTCTGGGCGTTATGGCAATGCTGTCAGCGTGTTCGGAAGGTACGGGCAATCCGACACCGGAAGAGCCGGCAGAGGTTGTGGAACTGAATCTGAATGGAACTGCTGATGATGACAGTCTGCCTGATGATGGGGGAGCGGATACCGGTCCCTCAGGAAACGAGGCTGATGCGGAAGCTGATAAGGATACGGATTCCGGAGAATCATCATTTGCACCGGATGACGGACGTACCTTTGTTGCATCAGACAAAAATGTTCAGAATATGATCAATCACATGGTCATGAGTTACGGAACATACGGTTCCGGCGCAGATGACACCGTAAATGAACTGCTTGATAAGATTGAGCAGAAGGATCCGGTAGCTGCTGACAGATGGGGGCGCATTATGGCACTGTGGAAAGCTACCGATAACGACCTGGAACTGAACTATGATGTGCTTCCGGACGGACTTAAAAGTACTGATGAACTCTGTCTTGTAGTACTGGGATTTCAGCTGAATGTGGACGGCACAATGAAGGAAGAGCTGGTTCAGCGGTTACGAGTGGCTCTTGCAAGTGCAGAAAAATATCCGAATGCATATATACTCTGTACAGGCGGTGGTACGGCGGCCGGTAATGCATCTGCAACAGAGGCCGGACAGATGGCCAAGTGGCTCACGGAAAACGGTATTAGCAGTGACCGCATCATTGTGGAAAACAGATCCCGGACCACTCCGGAGAATGCCATATTCTCTTATGAGATACTTCGAAGGGATTATCCGCAGGTGAATCAGATAGCCATAATTTCCAGTGACTACCATATAGCCACGGGAGTGCTTTTATTCGGCGCGGAGACTATTCTGGGAGCCGGTGATGATGGCAGGGAGAAGATAGAAGTCGTATCAAATGCCGCCTGGCGTGCCCCAGGCGGATATCTTGCAGACTGGTTTAAGGCCGGATCTTTAGTGGAAATATCCGGGGACAGTGAGACAGCCTATGCCATCTACTATAGCGGTTATGGCATAAATGACCTGCCGCCGATAGGGGACTGATCAGGAAGCAGAATGGGAGAATCTTGTGAATTTAGATTCCCTATGGTATCATTACAAGCTGTAAATAATGAAAGATGAGGAGAATCAGTGAAGGGAATGTGTTTCCCTTTTCAGAGCAGTATGGAACGCTGCAGAAGGAGGAGGAATGAGAAAGACAAAGATCGTATGTACCATAGGACCGGCAAGTGAGAGCCCGGAGATGCTGGAAAAGCTCTGCCTTGCAGGCATGAATGTGGCAAGACTTAATTTTTCACACGGCTCACATGAAGAGCATAAGGAGCGTATTAAGAATATAAGGGAAGTAAGCAGGAAGTTAAAGCTTCCCATTGCTATACTTTTGGATACCAAGGGGCCTGAGTTCAGGATAAAGACATTTGCCGATGGCAAGGTGACTCTGAAAGCTGGCGATAAGTTTACCTTCAGGGGAAGTGACACCATAGGTGATCAGACCGGTGTGTCCGTAAGCTTTGAAGGATTAGCACATGATGTGGCTCCCGGAGACCATATACTGGTTGCCAACGGTCTGATGGACTTTGTGGTTGATGAGATAGTCGGGGATGATGTGGTATGCACTGCTCAGAATGATGGAAATCTTTCCGATAGGAAGAGCATGAATTTCCCGGGAAAGATAATGAGTACTGAATTCTTAAGCGAGCAGGATAAGGCTGATATCTTATTCGGTATAGAACAGGAAGTAGATTTCATAGCCTGCTCATTTGTATCCAGGGCACAGGACCTTAAGGATGTACATGCATTCCTGGATGAGCATGGTTCACCTGACATAGAACTTATTGCAAAGATCGAAAACCAGCCCGGTATTGATAACATAGAAGAAATCTGTGAGCAGTGCTCAGGCATAATGATAGGCCGCGGTGATATGGGTGTGGAGATTGCACCGGAAAGGCTTCCGGCTGTACAGAAGAGCCTCATTACAAAGTGCAGACTTTTAGGCAAGCGTGTTATAACTGCAACTGAGATGCT
>CAMOJK010000030.1 GCA_946616835.1 uncultured Lachnospiraceae bacterium | reverse complement strand
CAGATTGGGAGAAATCTCTACTGCAATAGCAGAAAAGGAAGAGGCAGAAAGGAAAGCGGCGGAAGAACAAGCAGCCAAAGAGGCGGCGGAGAAAGCAGCAAAGGAAGCAGCGGAGAAAGAGGCTGCAGAGAAGAAGGCAGCGGAGCAGGCGGCGAAGGAAGCCGCTGAAAAAGAAGCAGCAGAAAAAGAAGCGGCGGAGCAAGCAGCAAAGGAGGCTGCAGAAAAAGCTGCGGAGGAACAGGCAAAAATTGATGAAGAAAACAATATAATTCAGAATGCACAAACTTTGGGCGTTGATTTGGTTATGGAGTCACATAGTGATTCATATAATGATAAGTATTTTAAAACTGAAGGCACTGTTGAAATAGTTAATGAAGATGCGTATTTGATTAGGTACTTATCAACATTAGATAATCATATGCGGATGTACAAGGTGTGGATAACTACAGATGATTCGTCTTGTGTATATGAGGGGGAAAATATATATGTGGTTGGTCAGTATCTTGGCTTTGCGGAAGATTCTGAAGTTCCTACATTAAAACAATACAAAATAGATAAGGGTACAAGTACATTTTATACAGTATTATCAAAAAAGGTAAAGAAAATAAATCAAGATGTATCTTTCGATAATCTGTTAAGATACGGCCAATATCAAGAATATGTATACACTGAAGGAACAGTTACATATGTTTATGAGGCTTATTTTACTATTGTAGATGAATATGGAAATAGCTATATAATTTATGATGGAAGAGTGAACAAGTCAGTGGTATTGCAAGGGGATTATATAAAAGTTTGGGGACAGTTTGAGGGAATATATAAAGAAGGGTATGTATGGCCGGAGATAGTTTGGCTTGTGGATGGTGCTCAATAGTATTAATTATCGTCTGGTTTAAAATGAAAAACAGTATAAAAATCTGCCAATTTTGTGAAATTTGGCAGATTTTTTCTGCTTTTTTTCTGTAGTGCTTCAGGGATTTGGCCGTGTTCTATGATTGCTGTCAAGATAATGTTGAAGTCATCATAGTATTTCTTCATCAAGTGATTTAAATTCAATTCCAGGATAGTCGTTTGATAGATATTCTTGGATTAATGGGATATCTTTTTTCGAAACCGTAATCTTTTTAGTGGTAATGTATCCATTGGCTGATTTCTTATAAATGGTCATGGATTTGCGCTTTTTATCAGTATTGAAAACGACGGCATAATAAGGTGTCTGTCTGTAGGAAACGCAATTGACCAAAATCTGTTGGTATATTATTTCCGGGTAAGTTAGTTCTTCTAAATCCTTTCTTGTAAGCATATTATGTCCTCCCTTATCTTATGATATTTAAACAAATTCATTCGCATCAATCTGCGTCTTTTCTGATCATTTTTATTTATATGTTATCAACATGAGCATAAAAACGATTATATCCGAGTGGCTGAAAAACAGTTTTTACCTCTGGAAAAAGTACATATTAATAAAAACAAATCACAATAAATACAAAGAAAGGAGCCAGATTCATGTTTGAGAAATATGGAGAAATAATGACGATTGATGAAGTTTGTGAGGTATTGCTTGTAGGAAGGGGGAGGGTATATCAGCTGTTAAGGAATAAGGAAATTCCATCGTTCCGGATTGGGGAGGTATGGAAGATCCCTAAAAAAGGCATAGAGGAGTACATAATCAGCCAGTCTGGAATAGGAAAGAAACAAAAAAATGATAAATAGTTTAGCGGATAATGTGGAGGGTTTTATGGATAAGAATAAGGATAAGAAATCCAAAGTTACAGAGGAATCAGAAATAATAAATGACTATTGTGGTGGTATGAGAGTATTGTCGGATGACGATACAAGAAAGATAGAAGTATACAGAAAAACGCTTATCGGATTAATTGGGATGTGCAATCATGCCAGAAGGGCACTTGATTATCTGGAAGTCGTAAAAAACGGTGACAAACCAAATCGGGAGGCCTTTGAAAAATGTCTGGATGAAATCAGGGAGGTGGAAAGATATATGTGAGACATACGCTATCAGAGTGTGTAGATCTTCTTAATCTTGTCACTATATAGGTAAATGCTGTCCGTGAGCTATTCATGCTCACGGACATTTTTTTGGATCACTCTTTTAGGGCTTTTTTGTTTTTTTGTCCATTGGACAGTATCATTTTTTTTGATTCCCCCCAAAAAAGCAGACTGTGTGTAGCTTTGTTTATATAAATTGTCATGGACAAAGTGGACAAAAAAAATATGTCTTTGGTTGGCAATAGGTGAAATACCCCATTTTTTATGCTGTTTCTCCATAAAGGAAAAAAGCTGTCCCAATTGTCCACAAGCTATGAATAGGAGGTTTCTTCTTTAAGGAACTTTAGGATGGCTTTGCGTGGAATCTTCCAGTTCCTTTTTCCAACTTTGAATCCGTGAAGTCTGCCGCTGTTTAAGAGTTCATAACATTGATTTCGTCCAATTAAGAGAATATCCATTACATCTTCTATGGTTAGTATGTCTGGGTATTGGTTCAGGTTCATTTTATTAGTCCTCCTTTTTGAGTTTTTAGGTTTTATACATATGTGAATCATATTATTTTCGTAATTTTCTAAATTCCATCTAACACCTTAGTAAAAAAACAGCCCTGCAGAAATCAGTAGGGAACTAAGGAGGTTAAAATGGAATCTTTATTTTATGTTGGAATCAGTGAGAATGCTTTTTCAGAAAAGCCAAGCAAATGGAATATTATAGACTCAAGAAAGAACGTTGCAGAGAATTATGGAAAGTTCAGTTTAATGGAAATTGCTGACCTCGTCGGAAAATCTGGGCATACCCTTATCCCGGCAACACTTAAGGGAGGATTAAAAGAAAACAATTTTAGATCTATCCAGCTTTTCCTTCTCGATTTTGATGGGAATAAGGATGGCAAGGGGATTGATATCACGTATGAAGAGGTGAGACAGCGGGCAGAGTATTATGGTCTTGAGATAGCATTTGCATATAGAACTTTAAGCTGCCCGGATACGCCACCTTTTTTCAAGTTCAGGATAGCCTTTGTTCATGATATTCCGTTGCCGGATAAAAACCTTGCAAAACTTATGATACGTCTGTTGCTGAAGATCTTCCCAGAAGCTGACAAAGCTTGTTCAGATTTAAGCCGCTGTTTTCTGGGAGGGAAGGGTCTGCTGGATTTCAATGAAGGCGCACGTGTAAATTTGGTGAAATTAATCCATTTCTCATTGCCGGTTTTAGATACGAATAATCATTTCAAGGCTAATTTAGAGACTCTTGTAAGTAAAACAGATATTGCTGTTATAAATAATAAAATTGCCGTTGGTACTATGGATATGTTGTCGCTTTTTTGCGAAAAACCGGAGTCTGATAATATATATATAATATCTCACTCCCAAAAATCGCAAATTTTCTATATAAAGAAATCAAAATTAAATGAACAAGATAAGAAGTTTCACCAGAAAATAACGTGCATGAAACAAATGCATAAACTGGAAATGGGTAATAAAGCCGGTATCTGCAGGCTGTTTGATGACTATTGTGATGGCATAGAACTTAGTCATATGGAGCGATTCAAGATACTTACTAATATCATGCACATATACGGCGGTAAGGATTATTTTTTTGAAATCCTTAAAGAATGCTATGACAGTGAAACCTATGAAAAGTGGAAAAGTGATTTTAAGTATATAAAAGGTTATGCGCCACATGCTTGCGATGAAAACTGCCGGTATTACAGCCAGTGTTTAGGTGGGAAATCATCTAAAGAATCTTATATTCTGTATAGATTTCTTAATGACAGAAAAGTTATCTGCAAAAAAAAGCAATATGTTTCTGTAGATGAGGCTTACAGACAGCTGGAGGACAATATTAACCGGGCAATGAACAGTTATGAGGATGGGATACACCTTATTTACGGTCAGACAGGACTGGGAAAAACAAACGCCATAACTGAATATGTAGCTGCACATCCGGAGCAGACCTTTCTGATAGCTGAGCCAACCTGCATAATGAAGAAGGAGTTATACGACAAAATTGCAGGCGAAATCGGAACCGATAATGTTAAAATGATCCGTTCTGTCAGGGATCCGAATTCACTTGTGAACGAGGAAGTGCAGAAAAAGTATACCAGATTTCATGAGAGTGGACGGCATAAAAACGCAAAGCAGCTTATTGTGGAAGAATTGGATAAAATCATAAAAGAGACACCATATGCTTATGCGGCGATAAATGCTCTTGAGGATATTGTCGCTGGAATAAAGGGTATAGAAAATGAAAGGGTTGTTATCGTTACACATGCCTTTCTTTTGAATATGTCGGAAGTCGAGCTTAAGAGGTATGACAACGTGATAATTGATGAGGATATACTCTTTACACAGATTCTCAGCTCTACAAAGCGGGTCTCACATGATACCATTGTTAAGGTATCGGAGATGGGTGTATATGGATATAGCCAGATAGCAAAAGAGATGCTTAGTGCGAAAGAGGGCAAGTATTATAAGATAGATAAAAATTACAGTCTTCCAGAGTGGGACAGTGTTTATCGGAATAATACTGAAGAAGGAGACGATTCAGTTGCGATTGAACAGGCTGCGGACAATGACATAAGCGATCTTTCTGATGCTGGATCATATGTTCTTAATGATGGTGTTTTTTACTATTTCTGTGCAAAAAAGCTTATTAAGAGAAAATATCTGGTTCTTTCGGCTACGCTGAACCCGAAAATATATGAAGATTATTTTGGTAAGGATATGCCATTGTTCACATATGATGTGAAAGAGGCGGCGTACATGGGAAAACTGATACAGTACACCTTTTATGCATTAGGTAGAAAAAGCCTTAATGAGAAATTTGAGAATTGTCAAAGATTTGTTAGTGATGTAATGCCGAGTCCTGATTACGAAACTATTTCGTTTAAAAGTCTCGGCGATTTAAATTCCCATGACCTTCACTTCGGCAATGCGATTGGTGTGAATGGTATGAAAGGAAAGGATATAGCGATAATAGGGACTCCATTCAAGAATCCCATAGCATATCTTTTACCATGCTGTTCTATCTATGGTGAAGCTGCTGTGGAAGGACAGGAAATGCGTCAGAGGAGGGTGGAATACAATGGTTATGAATTCTTATGCATGTCATACGCAAACCCGGATATACGGAATTTTCAATTCTACATGATGGAAAGTGATCTGGAACAAACAATAGGTAGGGCGAGACTTCTACGGAATAATGCGGTGGTTTTGGTCATGTCATCTTTTCCGTGTAGACAGGCTGAAATACATACGGAAAATTACCTGCCGGAAGAAGATGATGAAGAGACAGGTGATGAGGCACAGCCATGAAAGACTGTGCCCATCAAAATAATGAGTTTAAATATGAAGATTTATTCGTATGTTACTTATATGAGAGAACTCTCCCGGAGAATGTAATCCGTCAGGCTCTCCTTAGTAATCTTCCACGTGTTTCCTGTCCGGAAGGCTGATATTTTGTGGCTGTTGATAAGGTCATATACAGTACGCTTTCCTATCATTAGTGCAGTGCATACATCCTTTACGCTCATTACTGGTCCGTATTCATCGAACATAATAGGGTCTCCTTTCACTGGTTTTTATTTAAATGTTATGCTGTTTTGAAAATAATATAAAAGTTTTGTTTTATGCCCCGGTTAAGAAAAAAATCTTCTTGAAAAAGTTGAGTCATCGTCGGTAATCGGAAATCTTTAATATTTTTTTTCATGAACCTGGGCGCAAGTCCGTTTGGGGCCGAATTTTGATTATTCGCTGTAGAATACATAGGCATATTTGCGTGTTGCAGAAATACTTTTTTGAGTAGCTCAGTTACTCTTTTTTTATAAAACCGGCATCCATATTAGAAGTTGCTGGTATTGTTTCCATAAATTTATGATAAGAAGGATTTACACATATAAATCATGTTGTATACGGACTGAAAAACCAGAAATATATGTTATAATTAACATTATTTTGATCTGGATGTATAAGCATAAACCTTTTTTTGCATGGATTTGGTAGATCAGAAAACTGGCAGAAAAGTAAGTATTTTCATACTAGTTTAGATTTAAAAGGAAACTGAAGTGTTTTTTAGGAGGAGAGGAGTAAATGAGAAAGAGCAAATTAGGAATGAAGGGAAAGCGTGTACTGTCTATGCTTACTGCAGTGGTCATGCTTACGGCAGAGGTCGCAACGGTTGCAGGTGCTACATACATAGGTGCAAAACCTCTTAATGCGCAGGCTGACGGAACAGAAAAGAAAATCCAGCTTGGTAAGGGTAGCATTGCAAAGGATGATCTGATTTTGTATGGTAAGCCTGCATCGCTTCTTGATGATTATGAAAGCGGTAACGGAAAGTACAGAGTGCTGGATGCATCAAAGGATAATTGTGACGTTAATGGTGCAGTGTTCGTGTTATCTGAAAACCTTTGGGGCCTGGGAGGGGTAAATGGAGATGTGTATTTTGACAATACTGATCCATACTCTAATGTTTGGCAGGGAAGCACTGCACAGTCATGGTGTCAGCAGTTTGCTGATGACTGTTTCGGAAACGGGGCTCCCGAACATAATGCAATCAAGGGGATAAATAAGAGTGATGCCGAAGGGATAGTTGATGGCTATAACAATATATGGTGGGGGGGCCGGAGACAATATACTTAATGGCGATGAAGTGTTTTTTCTTTCAGCACAGGAACTTCATGACTATGTAAGTCATACGCAGGGCGATGATTTGAAGGCGTATTACAACAATGATGTTGGAATGTGGTGGCTCCGTTCACCATATGCTTATGATAATGAACAAGTAGGTCTTGTTAATCAAAATGGTAATTTGAGCAACATAGTAAGTGTAGATGGTTCCTATGCTGCCCGTCCTGCTTTCAACATAGAAACCAGCGCTGTTCTTTTCTCAGCTGACAGTGCGTGGCCCAAGCCGACGGATGATGTGTTAATGCCTATTCCGACAGATAATGTCAATACCTGGCGGCTGACGATTTTGACTAATGGCCTTAGTGCAGCCTGTACCTCTGTGGAGCAGGATGAAACTGAGCCACAGAAGATACTTCTCGGAGGCTATACGAAAACTGAAACCGGTGACCGAACATCCGTAATGGTTACGAATATGGCTGACAATCCAGAAATACTCTTTTATGGAAAGCTAAGTGATGCCGGTGAAAGTGTATTCTTCTTATTGCCAGATGCATTAAGCGTTGATAACTGGGGAACAGAATATAAGGTCTATCTTGTAAGGGAAGACATACATGAAGAGAATTCCTTTGCATCAGATCTGGCAGGCATACCGTTCAGGCTTTCTGCACCCGGTGCAGATTCTGATGAAACTGAAACTGAGGATGATCCGGTGATACCCAAGAAGGATGACAATGAATCTGACAGTTCTTCGTCCAAGTCTTCAAGCAAGTCGCATCACCATGTACACGACTATGAGTGGGCGATGACTAAAAAGCCTACACCGTATGAAGACGGTGAGTATGAGTATCGCTGCAAGGGTTGCGGACATGTGGCAGATACGGCAAAGGCAGACGGGACAGCTGCCCTTATGAGTGCGATGAAGAAGACAATTGAGACTGCGCCTGAGAACGGAACTGTTCGTCTGGACTGTGGCTACTATATGTCTCTTAACCATGCAGTGGCAGAGGCCCATGATTTAAGGACTGATGTTACGGTTATATTTACTTTCCTTGACAAGGGCGTACGCAAGGAACTGACCATACCGGCAGGCACGCTGCTGGTGCCCATGCTAAATGAATACGGCTGGGCAGGTTTTCTGTTCATTGGATGCCAGACCGGAGTGACGCTTACGGAAGTGAAGTAATACAGTACTAAGTAATACGAAAAAAGACCGTAGTTTACTTTGAGTTCATTTCAACGACAGCTATGGTCTTTTTTATTAATTAGTATCACAATTAATTTAAGGGTTGGCATCGTATTCGCAGATATTCTCCCGATGATATCATATGTATGGGAGTATGACGCTGTCCCTAGGGGGCGGTCCACTTGATACTAGGCTTTTTTTGTGATAATTTTATATCAGTAGGTGAATATACTGTTGCGAGTAAACAAGGGGAATGTTGTAAATATGCGAATCTATCTAGATAACTGCTGCTATAATCGTCCATATGATTCACAGGAGTCTTTTAAGATAAATATGGAGACAAGGGCAAAGCTTCATATTCAGGATGAGATAAAAGCGGGTAAATATGAACTTGTATGCTCGTATATGTTGGAATATGAAAATTCTCAAAATAGGGATCCGATGAAGAGGGATGCGATAAAACAGTATCAGGATAAGTATGCGTCAGTTTATGTGCCAATTGAGAGAAGGAAAGACTTGCAAGAGAAGATACAGGAGATTATGGGGTATAATATAGCTTATAAGGATGCATCTCATCTGGCTTGTGCTATTTATACCGGATGCGAGTACCTTTTGACAACAGATATCCGATTCCAGAAGAGGTATATGGGAAATGAAATAAATATCCTTAATCCTTTGGAATTTACAAGATTAGTAGAGGAGGAAGATTTATGAGTGCCAATACAGCCGATACATTGTCCCGTGGTATGGAAATACTGTCTCAGGAGATGGGAATCGTTGAAGCGGAGCGGTTCATCTTCCTTGTGAAGACGGAAGGATTTGACTATACCAAATGGCAGAGGGATTATTTTGATAGAAAAACAAGGGAAGAGATGGATGCGGAAATGGATGCGTATTTTGCAGAGCACCCATATAAAGGAAATGCATCTACTATTGTTTGATTAGTCATAAAGCCGCGTAAAAAAACTTGCTGATAGAGACTCTCCGATTTTCGGGGAGTCTTTTTTTGAATTTGGGACATTATTCTTCGTAGAAGTCTGATTTTTCAATTATAAACAATATACATGATACAGTGGGACGAACACAAACATGGAAAGGAGGTTTTTATATCCGCTGTATTGCTGCAGAAAAAATAATTGAAAAAGGAGGAATGAAGAATGGCAAAGACTGCCAGAAAAGAAACTGACAATAGCAAAACAAATAACAAGAAGACTGTGGAAAATACGGAAATGGAATTCGAGGATACCACGATAGGTGACGGTTCTGAACCGGATGAAATCGGTGGGAATGAAGAAGAAAACACAGGCAGAGACAGAAAGAAAAACATCTATGATATCCTGGAGGAGGAAATAGTAGCCTCGGATATTCCGGAAAAGGAAAAGGTGGCAAAGCTTTCGAACCTATTGAGGCTAAGAAGCCGTAAAGTGAATATCCTGGTTGTAGGGGCAACGGGAGTGGGCAAGAGTTCCACGATCAATGCCCTTTTTAATATGGAAATCGCAAAGGTGGGGATCGGCGTTGATCCGGAGACATCACTGATAGAACAGTATGTTCTTGACAACCTTACCATATGGGATACTCCGGGCCTGGGGGACAACGTGGAGCGTGACAGGGAGATAAAGAGGCAGATCGTTGCAAAGCTGAACGAGACTGATGAAAACGACAATTCAGTGATCGACCTTGTTCTAGTGCTTTTTGACGCTTCAACAAAAGACCTGGGGACCACTTACGACCTTATCAACAACGTGCTTATACCATGCCTTGAAGGCGAGGCTTCAAAAAGGATCATCATAGGTTTAAACCAGTCGGACCTTGCCATGAAGGGCGCACACTGGGATAAGGAAAGGAATATGCCTGATGATGTGCTTGCAAAGTACCTTGAAAGGAAGGCACGCTCTGTTTCCGAAAGGATAAGGGAGGCTACCGGCCTTAAGCTGCATCCGGTTACATTCTGTGCAGGATACATGGAAGGCTGTGATCCGGCTGAGATAAGGCGGCCCTATAACCTTACGGCACTGCTGTACCATATCGTGAAAGCAGTACCGAAGGACAAGAGACTGGTTCTAGTCAATAACCTCAATGAAGAGTCAGAGAACTGGGAATATGATGACGGAAAGGACGACTATAAGGAGCTTACCATTGAGTCGTTCTTTGAATCTGTCGGAAACAGCATTGCAAGCGGCATGGAAGACGGATGTGAAATCGGGGAGGACCTGATGGGGATTCCAGGAATGCTGGTAGGCGCAGTTGTAGGAGGTCTGCTTGGAACCGTCCGTGGATTTGTCGGCACAGTACTGGGAAAAAGGTACTGAAGAAAAATATGGAAAGGGAGGCTTAGGTATTTATGGAGAAAGCACTCTTAATGATTGTTGCCGGGGTGGTGGCACTGTTCGTGTCAGCCCACGACAGCTGAAAAAGATAATGACGCAAAAGCATAATGCCCCGGCGGAATGAATCCGCCGGGGTTTTTATATCAAAAAAGAAAAGGAGAGAAAAGATATGGCAGCTGAAGTTGAAACAATGTTCTACACAAGGGAAAAGCCCTGGCACGGGATCGGGAAGATGGTAAGGCAGGCGCCGGATTCGGAGGAGGCATTAAGCCTTGCAGGCCTAGACTGGAACGTAATACAGGAGCCGGTCTATACCATGCATGGGGATGTGGTGAAAGGCTACAGGGCAAACATAAGGGACTGCGACCGTAAGGTGCTCGGAGTCGTGACGGACCGTTACAAGGTCGTGCAGAACCGTGACGCATTCGCTTTTACTGACGAACTGTTAGGAAGCGGCGTGCGTTACGAGACGGCAGGATCCCTTCAGGAAGGAAGGAGGGTATGGCTCCTTGCAAGGATGCCCAGGGAGTACATCATAGGAGGCGAGCAGATATCCCCTTATCTGGTATTCAGCAATGCCCATGACGGATCCGGTGCAGTAAAGGTAGCAGTCACGCCTATCCGTGTGGTATGCAACAATACTCTGAACCTTGCGCTTAAGACTGCGAAGAGGTCATGGAGCATGATACATACGGGGGATATAAGCGAGAAGATGCAGGAGGCCAAGGATACACTGTTCCTTGCTGAAAAGTACATGGAGGAGCTCGGCAGGGAAATCGAGAGGCTCAAGCAGATAAGGGTGACGGATGCGCAGATTAAGGAATACATCGAGATCCTTCTGCCCCTGGAGAAAAATGCAACTGAGATACAGAAGAAGAACATGGGAAGGCTCAGGGAAGACATGCTTAAGAGGTATGAGATAGCACCGGACCTTAAGTCCGTAGGAAAGAACGCATACAGGTTCATCAACTGTGTCAGCGATTTTGCAACGCATGCAGACCCGATACGCCGTACCGAGAATTACAAGGACAATGTATTCGCAAGGACTGTGGACGGGAACCCTCTCATAGACAAGGCATACCAGCTTATAAAGACGGCATAAGGAAGATGAAGAAAAGTAGCCCGGACAGAGAAAAAACTCCTTAAAGGACAGGGATATTCATGGGACTGTCCGGGCATTAAGAAAGGAGAAAAAGATATGTACGAAAAGATATCACTTGAGGGGAAGAATGAAACAGAGTGGCTTCAGCTTCGAAAGACCGGCATAGGCGGATCAGATGCAGGTGCAGTAGCAGGACTGAACCCGTACAGCAGCCCTATGAAAGTGTACCTGGACAAGACAAGCGAAGAAACGGAAGAAGTCTGTTCGGAAGCAATACGGTGCGGCAAGGACCTTGAGCAGTATGTGGCAGAGCGTTTCTGCGAGGCGACCGGAAAGAAGGTCCGTAAGTCTAATTTCATGTACCGGAGCATAGAGTACCCCTTCATGCTTGCTGATGTTGACAGGCTCATAGTAGGCGAGGATGCTGGGCTTGAATGCAAGACCTGTAATGCATTCGGATATAAGAAATGGGAAAGCGGAGCAATCCCTGAACACTATATCCTGCAGTGTTACCACTACATGGCAGTTACGGGAAAAAGGACCTGGTATATTGCGTGCCTGATAATGGGAAGCGAGTTTGTCTACCGTAAGCTTGTATGGGATGACGGCATCATATCTGGACTCATAAGGACTGAACAGGATTTCTGGGTTGGTAATGTCATGGCAGGGATCATGCCGGATCCGGACGGGTCGGGAGCATGCAATGATGTGCTGAAGAAGTGCTTCCCGAAAGCTGCCATCGGGTGTGAAGTCGAACTTGGACATCTGGAGAGCGAGCTTGAACGCAGGGATGAGATTGTAAGGCAGATCAGTGAACTGCAGACGGAGCAGAACCGTATCGAGCAGGAGATAAAGCTGGCAATGGGAGAAAGCGAACGTGCAGACTGCGGAAGGTACAGGGTGACCTGGTCAAATGTAACGACGGAGAGGCTTGATACAAAAAAGCTTAAGCTGGAATGCCCTGACATATATAGGGCCTACACAAAGGACAGCCAGAGCAGAAGGTTCACGATAAAGGAAGTCGCATAACGGAAAGGAGACTAGCATAAATGGAAAGCAAGACATTGCAGAAGATAAGGCTTCTTAAGGCCGGGGAGATAGAGTGCAGGGCAGCGTCCGTAAGCGAAAAGGGAGTATCCCTCCTGCTTTACAAGGATGCCCGTGTTGACCAGCGGATACTTGACGAGACATTCGGGCCGTTCGGCTGGAAACGGAGCCACCAGTGCATAGACGGAAACCTTTACTGCACAGTAGAGATTTTCGACAAGGACCGCAAGGAGTGGGTCGCAAAGCAGGATGTCGGCACATGCGGATATGCGGAAAAGGAAAAGACACAGGCCTCGGACTCGTTCAAGCGTGCATGCTTTAACTGGGGAATCGGACGGGAGCTTTATTCGGCCCCTTTTATATGGGTGCCTGCTAGCAAGACTGAAATCAGGAAGAAAGAGAACGGGTATTTCTGTGTGCAGAGGTTCAGCGTTTCCGAAATAACCTATACTGATGACCGTGAAATAGCGAACCTGAGGATCGTGGACGGCAAGGGGAATGTCGTGTTCGAGCGTATAACGGAAAAGCCTGAGAACGGAAAGGAAGCTAAAGCTGATGACACAGAAAAGACGCAGCCTAAGAAAAAGCTTACTAAGGCACAGCTCAAGAAACTGGCTGACGAGATGCACAGGACAGGAGTCGGGTTTGACCGGGTGAGCGAAAGGTACAGCATAGAGGATGTATCCGACCTTACGCCGGAACTCTACGCAAAGGTAATGAATGCACTTAAGAAGACAAAGGATGCAGCGTAAAAAGGAGCTAAAAAATGAACAGAGAAAAAATGGAAATGAAGGAATTTGCAGAAATAATAAAGCGTGAGCTGGAAGGCGAAATGGGGCCCGGCAGTAAGATAACGGTAAAGGAAGTCAGCAAAAATAACGGTGTGGTGCTGACCGGCGTCTGTGTGTCTGCTGAAGGGAAGAAGCTTTGCCCTACCATCTATCTGGAAGATTACCTTGAACGGTTCAATGAGGGCGAATGCCTGAAGGAAATCATTGGCCAGGTCAAAGACCTTGTATTAAAAGATACGGGCGTGTCGTTTGATGCTGACGAATTTACGGACTGGGAAATGGCAAAGGCAAGGATCTGTTTTAAGATAGTAAACTTTGGGCTGAACGAGAAGATGCTGGAAGGTGTACCGCATTTCCGTTTCCTTGATCTTGCTATAGTGTTCTACTATAAGATCAGCTTTGGAATAGAGCAGGGGAATGCGAGCATCATGATAAACAATATGCATATGAATTCATGGAACGTGGACCGGGATGAGCTAAGAAGAGTGGCGTTTGATAATAACCTTAGGCTTAATCCCCCAATTATATCCTCGATGTATTCTGTTATCCGTGCAATAGTAATGGACCAGCTTGAAGGTGACGGCGAAGAAAAGGAAAAAAGAGCAGATAAGATTGTCGGTACCATGACGGATGACAGATGTCCTCTGTATGTGCTTACGAACAAGGAAAAGTATTTCGGCGCTGCCTGCATGCTGTACCCTGATACGCTTAGGGATTTTGCTGACAAGTGCGGCAACAATCTGATCATCCTTCCTTCGTCTGTGCACGAGCTGATCATTTTTGAAGCAACACCGAGCTATGATGTGGACAGCCTGAAAATGATGGTCACTGATGTCAACGCTACCCAGGTTGAAAGGGAAGAACGGCTTTCTGATCAGGTTTATTATTATGACCGGAAATCTGACCGTGTGTGTCTGGCTGAAGACAGAGTTAATGTTCTTATGGAGGCTGGATGATGTCGGAGGATAATGGAAGGATATTCGGCTATGCGAGGGTTTCCTCAAAGGAGCAGAACCTGGACCGTCAGCTGTTAGCTCTTTCGCAGTATGTTCCGGACGGATTCATCCTGTATGACAAGGCAAGCGGGAAGGATACTGACCGGCCGAAATACCAGGCCCTAAAAGGTGCGTTGGGACTCCGTGAGGGCGATACGCTATACATCACATCTCTTGACAGACTGTCACGAAATAAAAGCGACATCAAGGCTGAACTGGAATGGTTTAAACATCATAAGGTTAGGTTGAAAATCCTTGACCTTCCCACATCGCTTGTGGAGGTTCCGGCTGGCCAGGAGTGGATCATTGACATGATCACAAATATATTGGTAGAGGTGCTTGCCAGTATAGCTGAGCAGGAGAGGATTACGATAAGGAAGCGGCAGCGAGAGGGAATAGATGCGGCAAGAGCTGCAGGGAAACATCTTGGCAGGCCGAAGGCAGTAATGCCTGAAAATTTTGGCGAGGTCTATAAGGAATGGAAAGCTGATAAGATCACAGCCAGATATGCTATGAAGAAGCTTGGGCTGAAAAGAAGCACCTTTTACCGGTTTGTAAAAATCTACGAGGGACTATGAAAGGTGTCTGTAAAAGCTGTTACCGGTCTGGGATATATTCCAGAATGGTAACAGCAACCTTCACGGACAGATATTCGCCCTGAATACATGGTGGCTTAAATGGTAAAGGTTTATAGAAATCATAGGGGGCTGTTCCATTTTTTCCTGGCAAGTGAAAAATTGATATAAAAAAAGCGAGGAAAAAAGGAATAAAAAATAATCATTTTCAGAAAAAATGGTACAACTTACTGTTGTGATTTATCACAGTTGTTGGCAGTCCCATTTATGTTGAAGGGAAAGATATTCTCAATATCTTCAAAGTTAATAGTGTCTGTTGAAAAAATAGTATCTAAGTCAAAAACATTATTGTTTAAGTATAAACTGTTAAATACGGGGTTATCATATAGTTTAATAAGCAGATTCTTGATATCTCCTTCTTCTGGAGGTAGGTTTCGCTCGGAATATAAATAATTAATGATGTCATCTTCCCAAGAGTGAAATGTGTGGGAAAGAATATTTAATTTTTCCGCAGCAGCATGTTCATCATCAAGGTTGAAGTTTTTTCCTTGTTTAGTTTTAAAATCGGCGTCAATGGAATATTTTAGTCCTATGATATTGGAACGCAAGTAGTCGGTAAAATAGTAAAAAAAATTGAGACTATGCATACTGCAGATCCCTTTTTTCATAAAGCTTGGATCGAAAATAGTATTTATTATGTGTTTCCGGAACCTTGTGTCAGTCTCGACATTAGATATCCCTGAAAAATCCCTTATTTCTTTAAATAAGTTATTAGTATTGTACTTTGAATATATCGCTGATAGTTGATGTATCTCTGGAAATTTAAACAAATCGTCAATCCATAAGCGGTGAGTAATAGTAAGATAGTTTCTGATAATCGCTTCTTGGGAATATGTCTCTTCCTTAAAATTTAATTTGGGTATTGGAAGAACTTTAGAAGCTGTTTGGTATACCTTCTTGTACGCATCGTATCTGGACAAAGTTTTCGTGGGGAGTCTTTTGACATGAATCCCATCTTTGGCTAACTTAGCGTTACTGAAATCGAGGCGATTATTATACTGATATATCAGTAGATGTTCAGGCAGGCAGTTGATTGGAATTTTGTACTGTTCATTAATAACTAAGTTTGGAATCGTAAGATTTTGTGATGAAGACTTGACAAAATATGAACTTAAATCGCCTCGTACAGTTGGGCCGATTCCACTAGCTACTCTTAGTTGGCTATTATTTATTAGATTGGATGAGGTAATATCATTGGAAAGAAATTCGAGTTCTTGGGGCTTAAGCTTATCTATATATCTCCGGTAAAAGCTAAGATCATATCTAGTTGCGACAAAATGATAGAAGACATTCATAGCTGAAACAGAGCCGGGGTGGGAGAAAGAAGACAGTATATCAATAAGTTTCTTCTTATATTGGTAGAATTCAAGAAATTTTTGGGCTGTAATGTGCGTTGACAATGAATTTAAAACTGAATAGTCTTCTCTGTTAACGACAATCTCTCGCCTTTCAAAAGCGTTCAATACTTTAGCACTTTGCATCACTACTGGGTTTTCAGTTTCGCCAGTTTTTGATGGCGTTAAGTTCATATTATTAACTTCTGTTATCGGTTCGCTATTGTTCTGATGTGTATTTAGGGTGCCAATGGTATTGCTCATCTGGTTTACCACCTTTTCTTTTGTAATAAGAATATATGTTCTAGTGTATTTTATCACACAAAAAAACTAAAAAAATATTTTTTCAATCGATTACGGAGAACTGGAGCAGGGGATATGCTTAAGACATCAGGCCTGATGGATTATTGAATAAAACAATTTTACAAGGAGGAAGATATGGACTTTCAGAGTTATGCAATAAAAAAAGAGGCGGATACTTGGGCGTATGGCCAGAAAAAAAAGATCGATTTTTTGTATGCCGAGGATATAGCTCGAATGCATGAGGAACTGCGCGAAGAACGGTTAAAAAAATCAGTAGAGATTTTTGATAAAGATGGGGAATTGTTCTACGGTTTTTACAGGGACGGGGACAATTTCGTCAAGGCAAATAGGGTTAGCAGCTGCGGTCCGCTTGATTTTTCACTGTATTACTCCTGCTATCCCGACGAGAGGTGGGCTATATTGGCCGAGGCTAATGGTGTTTCTATGAGTTGCAACATTTCCGGTGGGGGCAAGAGGTATTTCGCCTACGATTTTTTCCGTCGTTTGTCGGCTTTGGGATATCGGCTGTCCTGTAGGAAATCGATCTGGCGTGAGCTAGCGGATGCCTATATGAGCTATCTGATTCACACATCTGTTCCGGTTGAAATACCAGGCTGTTATGGCTGGAACAAAATGAAAGACGGAAGTTGGAAATATGTAAAGCGTGGAGAGCTTTGTATGGAAGGAGTGGTCGCAAATGCAGAATGAAATCATGTGTAATGAAGAGATGTCATCTGTGATGATAAATATTGTAATCACCACGGCGAAAAACATGCCGATTTTGTACGAAAAAATCGGTCCTTTTCCGGTGGTTTTGAATTTGGTAATCCCAAACACTGAGATTTATCTGTTTAGGAACTGGGCAACCCAAATGTCGTTTAGGATTTTTTCGAATCTTAAGAAGCTCTTGGCTTTAAACGAATCCTGCAATTCGGAGCCGATTTTTCTCTTCCCCAATTATATTGTTGATGAGAGAACTCTGTTTCGACAGCTGCTTGATTTTCAAGAGGAAAGAAGGTGCCTTGTTGTGGTTGTTACATCATGTGTTTTAAGCAATCAAAATTCATATTTTTGGCATGTATCCTTAGATTCTGGACAGATAGGTGATGTTTCAGTTTTTGAGGATTTTGCTGATCATGACAGCAATTTCATTGAGGCTGAATGCCAAAAATTGATTGAATCGGGTATAAATAGTTACCTTAGGGTCTCAACGGAATTCCTTTTATTCAAAGGCTTTGGTGAAAAAGAAAAGCTTTATGAAACGCTTGAACGCTTGCTTGATTCTGGAGATGAAGAAGAAACAGATATTGTAGTTAAGCTTTTCTCGCAGGAGATTATCGATTGGGCTGTAAAAGGTTTTCTTCCCGCCGCTGTAAGAATCCCGGACTTGAGAGGTATTAAAGCAGCTGAACTTGAGGGTAAGGAAGACTTGATGTTGCTGGAGGGAACACAGTTATACCTTAAGGAAAACATAATGCGTAATTTGATCCATTCGTTTTGGGGATATGACGGTGTTGAGGCAGTAAAGGCGAAACTTGTAGAGGCAGGCGTTATTATCTCGTTTAACCAGAATACGGGATCGTTTGTTAAAAGGCTGCGCCTGAATTTCTGCGATATTCAGAAAAAAGGCTATTTCATTGTCCTTGAAGTAGGCGATATCTTCACAGAGGACGGACTTAGTTTAGCAGATGTTATTTCATCTAATTGTAAGGAGGGAAAAAGATGTTAATCGGTGAATGCATGAAAAAAAAAGTTACTATTGACATGAAAAAATCGCCTAACCACCATATAGGAATCATCGGCGAATCAGGGACCGGGAAAACGACTGCGATGAGATATCTGGCTGAGAATATAGTTGAATGTGGCGGTACGGTTCTGTTTGTTGACGGAACTGGTGATGAGATATGGGACAGCTTAAATTCTGCAAATGTTATTGATGCTAAGGAAGGGATAAGGCTTCCTTTGCTGACCCCTTTAGTTTCATCTCGTGGGTGTGAAGAAAGCAGATTTGAAGTTATAGAAAAGGTTGTTGATGCCATGTCACGGCAGTGCCATTTTGGCACAGCCCAAGCTGACGAACTTAAGGCTGCTCTCGAATGGATTGGTGAAAACGGAGAGTATCAAAAGGATGGGATAAGGGCACTGGATAGTGCGCTTCTTATGGCTGGGACAAGGCCGGCAGAGCGAGTGCGTGAAATGCTGTCTTGTATAACTCGGAACAATATTATTGTTGACGGGAATTTTGAGCTGGCTACTGGTAAAATAAACCGTCTTGATTTAAGGCTTATGTCTGAAAGGACAATACGCATCATTCAAGACCTTGTTATCTCATATGTCAAAAGGATGGCGTGGTCTGGAATGTTTGCCCTAAGGCCAGTTTATATTCTTGTTGATGAGCTTAGAAACTTTGTCCATGGGAAGAATGCATTTCTGCCGGAAATCATATCAGAAGGCCGCAAATACGGCTTGAGTGTTGTGTGGGCTACACAATGTTTTGCTGATATCGGTGATAAGAACCTTTGCAGCAGGATGATGCAGGCTGGAAGCCTATTAATATTCCGGCCTGCTGAGAACGAGGTCAACATTCTGGCTAAACAGATCTATAGCACTAATCCTGGACGGTATGCACGTATTATGCGGAGCCTAGACATAGGTAGTTGTTTGGCATGCGGAAATTTCATGTGGGATGAAACAGAGGTTTCGTATCCTATACGAGTAGATATTCCTGCAGTTTCAAGGCATGATGTTCATACAAAAAGTGAGGATCATGAGTGTGAGAACCAGGACGGTTCTATAACAAGTGTGTCATGCAATGTTGGATTAACGAGGTTAGAGCTCAAAGAGGGCAGAGGTCTTGTAGTGGATACCACACATGGCAAATAAAACAAAAGGAGGAAACGCATGAAAAAAAATGTTGAAGCAGCTGTTTACACAGCAGCAGAGGTTCAGGAATTTTTACAGCTGGGTAAAACGAAGACATACGATTTTTTAGAAACAGCATACGAAAAGCAGGCACCGTTTCGGGTGCTCAAAATTGGCCGGATTTTCAGGATTCCAAAGGTTGATTTTGATCGCTGGTTGGCAGGAGGTTCATGATGGTTGAAAAAAACAACAAGAGAACGAGGAGTCGGGAAACAGGCTCCTCAGCCTATAATGTGCCTGCGGACATCAGCCTGAGGTCATATCTGTTATCTTGGTATGAGAATGAATACTGTCCAAGGGTATCGAATACAACGAAAATGGTAGGCTATTATACTCTTGAGAGTCTGATTCTGCCGGCTATTGAAAATGATGTCCAGCTGAGGTATGCCAACAGTGACTATCTTGACGGTGTAATTAAGCGTGCATCACAGAAGACAAAATCAGCAGGGGAGCAGTCTAGGACACTGCTTAAGTCGGCGTTTAATGATGCCGTAGATAAAAGGCTGATTTCACGCAATCCGGTAGGTGATACGCAGGCATACCCAAGGGTAAGGACGGATATAAGACTTTTTAATAAGGAAGAATTAAAGATGGTGCTTGAGGAAGCGTCAAAAACGGAATGGTATCTGGAGATACTGCTAGGACTGTTCTGCGGTCTCCGTAAGGGCGAGATACTGGGCCTTAAGTATGATGATATTGACTGGGATAGGAGGACCGTTCATATCTGCAGACAGGTGACCCAGAACCCTATTGTGCATATGGAAGAAGGAAAAGTGACTTATCATGTCATAGAGAAGCTTCCGAAAACTGAAAACAGTGACCGTATATTAAAGCTGCCGGATGAGGTTTATGACGAGCTTAGAAAAAGATATGACATGTATGTCTCGCAGGACAGGTTTGCTGAAGGCTACAATGATTTAGGCTATGTTTCATGCCAGAAAAATGGTCTGTCACATTCTACTTCGGCAATGAACATGGCATTGAAACGCATTTGCATGAACTGTGGCTTGACACCGATAAGTGTTCATACGCTGAGGCATCAGTACGCCACTATACTTGCAGAGTCAGGTGTGTCGCTTGCGAGGATCAGTGCTCTGCTGGGGCATTCATCAATTACGGTTACATATGAGTACTATATCGGCGTGATGGACGAAAACGAGCGTATCATTGAGTATGTTAATGGACAGTTCAGGAAGGGGGCGTGTGATGCTTGACAAGGATCTGTCGAATTATACGGATTGGCGTGTCAGGAATGTAAAGCAGATAAAGAAAGGCTATGGTTTTGTTGTTGTGCTTATATACCCGGACGGATCAAAGTGCGAGCAGCAGTGGTCCGGGTATAGTGGGCGCAGGGATGCTGAAAATGCACGCAATGAAATAATCGGTGCACTGTGCAGTGGTACATACCTTGTGTTCAGGAATGTATTAGTGAGTGAATTCATGGAGTACTGGCTTGAGCATGGCTTTGGTCCGCATGCTAGGAGTTCGGAAACATTGAACTCATACAGAGGCATAGTAAAGAACCATATTATTCCGGAACTTGGCGGAAAACGGATGGCCGACATAACGACTGCAGATGTGCAGGAACTCTACAATAGGAAGCTGAAGTATTCGGAGTCGGTAACAAGACTGCTTAGGACTGTGTTGAATGTTTCATTCCGCTATGCGGTCAGCATGAAAGTCATTACCAGCAATCCGGCGGATAAGGCTGTTTTGCCCAGAACCAGAAGAAAGGCCGTCTATAACAGTCGGACAATAGAAGGAAAGAAAACTCTGTCAGCTGACCAGGTACTTCTTCTTATTGAAAAAAGCAGGGGGACAAGGATTTATCTTATGGTGCTCCTGAATGTGCTCATGGGACTCCGCCGCAGCGAGATAATAGGCCTTAAGTATTCGGATATTGACCATTCGAACCGGACCATCCATGTGGCAAGGCAGCTTGGAAGGGTGGTCAACACGCATAGGGATGATTTTGCGGCTAAGACCTATACCAAGCAGGAGATAGGACTGAAGACCCGGTCGAGTGACAGGGTGCTTCCCATTCCGGACATGGTTTATGAGGCGATAATGGAGGAACGCAGCCGGTATGAAGCAAACAGGAGCAGGCGTAAGGCTTCGTTCCAGGATCTTGACTATATATGCTGTTCTTCATATGGGAGGCCTAGGAGCCGTTATTACCATCAGAAGGATTTCAAGAGACTGCTTGTGGAATGCGGCTTACCGGATATTCGTTGGCACGATCTGAGGGCGACGTACTGTACAATGCTGCTTAAGAAGAACTTTAGCATGAAGGCTATATCGAAGCTGATGGGGCATTCAAAGGAAATCGTGACGGTGGATGTCTATGGTGATAACAGAGAGCTGATAGTAGACGGAGTTCCAGAACTGGAAGCATATATAAAGGAAGTGATTCCCAAGAAACATATTCGGGGGAAGACGGACCTTTCCGATTTCGTCATAGATATAAGTGGCTATCTTAAAGAATAACAGGTTTTCCGTAATAGGGGGCCTGTTATTTTTATGCCCTTTTAGACTGTGTCGGATATAAAAAATACATTTGCATAAATCCGTTAATGATAATATTATGGTAGCTGCAGATATAAATTTGGTACCCACGAAAACCGTCTAATGCTAGTATTTCCGTGGGGTTTTGCCTGGTCCGAAAAATGATTTTGGGACCCAAAGGGCATTTTTAGCCATTTTGTGCAAAATGACGAAAGATTTAGAGAATGTGGACAACCCAAAATCTGCCTTATAGTCCACACTTTTGGTTACGGTTTTTAGGAGAAAAAAGGCCATGAATTTCAAATTACACTCAGAATTTAAGCCTACAGGGGACCAGCCCCAGGCTATCGAAAAGCTTGTTGAAGGTTTCAAAAAAGGCAATCAGTTCCAGACCCTGCTTGGGGTTACGGGTTCCGGCAAGACTTTTACAATGGCAAATGTTATAGCTGCGCTAAACAAGCCGACGCTCATCATTGCCCATAATAAGACCCTGGCGGCCCAGCTCTATGGTGAGTTCAAAGAGTTTTTCCCAGAGAATGCGGTGGAATACTTTGTAAGCTACTATGACTACTATCAGCCGGAGGCTTATGTTCCCTCGTCAGATACCTATATTGAAAAAGATTCTTCCATAAATGACGAGATCGATAAATTAAGACTTTCCGCCACTGCTGCTCTTACCGAGAGGAAAGATGTGGTGGTTATTGCCAGCGTATCCTGCATATATGGTTTGGGAAGCCCTTCGGAATATGAGGACATGGTTGTTTCACTACGTCCCGGAATGGTAAAGGACAGGGATGAGGTCATGAAGGAGCTGGTGGAAATAAGGTATGAGCGTAATGACCTGGATCTTAACAGAGCCTGCTTCAGGGTACATGGTGATGTGCTGGAGATCAATCCTGCGGAAGGCGGGGACAAGATTATAAGGGTAGAGTTTTTCGGTGATGAGATAGACCGTATCACCCAGCTTGATGCAGTTACGAGAAAAGCTGTCTGCACTCTTGAGCATGTAAGCATATTCCCGGCATCCCATTATGTAGTCTCAATGGACAAAATGGAAGAAGCCTGCACGGCAATTGAGGAAGAGGCTAAAGAGCGGGTCGAGTACTTCAAAAAGAATGACAAACTTATAGAGGCGCAGCGAATTGCGGAGCGGACAGCTTTTGATGTGGAGATGCTCCGTGAGACCGGCGTATGTTCAGGTATTGAAAATTATACCAGGCATCTTAACGGGCTGAAGCCCGGCGAACCACCCTACTGTCTTTTCGATTTTTTTGATAATGATTTCCTGATAATAGTGGATGAGTCGCATATGACGATACCCCAGATAGGCGGGATGTATGCAGGTGACAGATCAAGGAAGAGCACATTGGTTGATTACGGTTTCAGACTGCCGTCCGCATTGGATAACCGTCCCCTTAATTTCAGTGAGTTTGAATCCCGTATCGATCAGATGCTTTTTGTATCGGCTACTCCTGCAAAATATGAAGCAGAACATGAGCTTTTAAGGGCTGAGCAGATTATACGGCCCACGGGGCTTTTGGATCCCGAGATAGATGTACGCCCTGTAGAGGGCCAGATAGATGATCTTTTGGCTGAGATCAAAAAAGAAACGGCTAAGAAAAACAAGGTAATGATCACCACACTTACAAAGAAGATGGCCGAAGATCTGACGGATTATCTGAAGGATGTCGGGATCAGGGTAAAGTACCTTCATTCGGATGTGGATACCCTGGAGCGTGCGGAAATAATCAGGGATCTGCGTCTGGATGTCTTTGATGTGCTGGTGGGTATAAACCTCCTGCGTGAAGGATTGGACATACCGGAAGTGACCTTAGTTGCTATTCTTGATGCTGACAAGGAAGGATTTTTAAGATCGGCCACCTCCCTTATCCAGACAGTGGGACGTGCGGCCAGGAATTCTGAAGGCCATGTCATAATGTATGCGGACACTGTCACCGACTCAATGCAAATCTGTCTTGATGAGACGAAGCGCCGCCGTGAGATACAGATGAAATATAATGAGGAACACGGCATCACACCTACTACCATAAAGAAAGCCGTGCGTGAGCTTATCGCAGTAAGCAAAGCAATAGAGAGCACAAAGGCTACCCTTGACAAGGATCCGGAATCCATGAGTGAAGCTGAGCTTGAAGAAGTGATCAAAAAGACCGAAAAGGCAATGCGCAAAGCGGCAGCAGAGCTTAACTTTGAGGCTGCGGCGGAGCTTAGGGATAAAATGGTGGAACTGAAGAAGTATATGAGCGGAAATACGTGAAAAGATTTGTGGTGGTAACTTGACAGAAAATGTGGAAAATAAAGCTGTGTCGTGATAAAATTTAGACTGGTGTGGGAATTGTCCCGCAGCACAAAATGACAAAATGAAGGAGGGTATTTTAATGAAGTATTCAATCGAGGGCGAGCCGTTGCCCGTAGCAATCTGTGATCTTGACGCAGGTGAAACTCTGATCTGTGAAAGCGGTGCAATGAGCTGGATGACACCAAATATGAAAATGGAGACATCAGGCGGTGGTGCAGGCAAGATGCTTGGCCGTATGTTTTCCGGTGAGAGTCTGTTCCAGAACAAGTATACAGCAGAAGGCGGCCCGGGAATGATCGCGTTTGCATCAAGTTTCCCCGGTTCCATCCGTGCATTTGAAGTTGCACCCGGACAGGAGATCATTGCGCAGAAGAAGGCGTTCCTTGCATCGACTTCAGGTGTAACTCTCTCTGTTGCATATCAGAAAAAGCTTGGTGCAGGATTTGCAGGTGGTGAAGGTTTCATCATGCAGAAGTTTTCAGGACAGGGTACTGTTTTAGTTGAGTTTGACGGATATGTAAAGGAATATGAGCTTCAGGCAGGCCAGCAGATGATCCTTGATACAGGATATCTTGCAGCTATGAGCTCTACCTGCACAATGGATATCAAGACTGTTCCCGGTCTTAAGAATGCGCTCTTCGGTGGTGAGGGTATGTTCAACACTGTTATTTCAGGTCCCGGCCATGTATGGCTGCAGACAATGCCCGTTCCTCAGCTGGCAGGTGCGATCATTCCTTATCTTCCTACCAGAAACTAAGGCGGCTTGAAGATCTTTGCTGAAAAATAGATAAATAATTTAAACATAAAAAAATAAGACTAAACTGCCATCCTGTCGGGTGGCAGTTTTATTAGTATGAAGGGAATACGGTGCAGGGAAGAACCGAAATTCAATCCTCTGCCGATTTCTGATTGACATTTGCGGGCGCGTTTGATAGCATGCAAGAACAAATGTTTGATTTTAACAGTAAAGGAATTAAATGATCATGGCAGGCAGTAAGAAGAATAGCATCAATAATACAAATGTGGATTCAAACAGATCTTTGGGAAACCTTAAGATGCTTCCGTTTTCACGGACTATAAGGATAACGGGAGCAAGGGAGCATAATCTAAAAAATGTGGACTTAGAGATTCCCAGGGATCAGTTTGTGGTATTTACCGGACTTTCCGGTTCGGGCAAGTCATCTCTTGCCTTTGACACTATCTATGCGGAGGGGCAGAGAAGGTATATGGAATCGCTTTCTTCATATGCCAGGCAGTTCCTTGGGCAGATGGAAAAGCCTGCTGTTGATAAGATCGACGGTCTGAGCCCTGCCATAAGCATAGACCAGAAATCCACAAATAAGAATCCCAGATCAACTGTAGGAACCGTTACAGAAATCTATGACTATTTCCGTCTGCTTTATGCAAGAGCAGGCATACCCCACTGTCCTAAGTGCGGCAGGGAGATCATGCGTCAGACGGTGGACCAGATGACGGACAGGATCATGGAACTTCCTGAGGGGACCAAGATCCAGGTCATGGCACCTGTAGTCCGGGGGAAGAAAGGCCGGCATGAGAAAGTCATAGAGCAGATGAAGAAAAGCGGCTATGTAAGGGTCGAAGTAGATGGTAATCTTTATGACCTGGACGAGGACATCGCTCTTGATAAAAATATAAAGCACAGCATTTCCGTGGTGGTGGACAGACTGGTTATCCGTGAAGGTGTGGAAAGACGCCTGGCGGATTCAATAGAAAATGTCCTTGATATTGCTGAGGGATTGCTGGAGATAGACGTTGTCGGAGGTGAAAGGCTTAATTTCAGCCGTTCTTTTTCCTGTCCTGATTGCGGTATAAGTATACCAGAGCTGGAACCCAGGACCTTTTCCTTTAATAATCCCTTTGGGGCCTGCCCGAACTGTGCCGGACTGGGGATAAAGATGGAATTCACCGAACAGTCCATGATTCCTGATCCGAACCGGTCGATTAATGAAGGCTGTATAGCCGTTATGGGCTGGCAGTCGGCAAATCAGGAGGGAAGCTTTTCTAATGCACTCTTGCAGGCACTTAAGAAAAAGTTTAAGTTTTCATTTGATACGCCATGGTGCGAGCTTCCGGAAAAAATCCGTGATATTCTGCTGTATGGCACTGATGTGGAGGTGGATGTACATTACCAGGGGCAGCGCGGCTATGGTGTATATCCCATAGCGTTTGAGGGACTTATAAGAAATGTCGAGCAGAGGTACAGGGAGACCTATTCCGAGACTGCAAAATCCGAATACGAGCGCTTTATGTCAATAGAAGCCTGTGATAAGTGCCATGGTCAGAGACTTAAGCCGGAGGCACTGGCGGTGACAGTATCGGGGATCAATATTTACGAGATGACCGAGTATTCCATAGGAGAGCTGCAGAATGTTCTTGAAACATTAACTCTCTCAAAGCAGCAGCATATAATCGCAGACCAGATACTAAAAGAGATAAAGGCAAGGATCGGATTCTTAAATGAAGTGGGCTTAAATTACCTCACTCTTTCGAGGGCTACGGCAACTCTTTCCGGTGGTGAGGCGCAGCGTATAAGGCTTGCTACTCAGATAGGCTCAGGCCTGGTGGGAGTGTGCTATATACTTGACGAACCGAGTATCGGTCTTCACCAGCGGGACAACGATAAGCTCCTGGGGGCATTAAAAGGACTTCGTGATCTGGGGAATACTTTGATAGTGGTGGAGCATGATGAGGATACCATGCGTCAGGCGGATTTTCTGGTGGATGTGGGGCCGGGAGCCGGTTCGCATGGTGGTGAGATAGTGGCAAGCGGCAGCCTGGAAGATATTATAAGCTGTGAGAAATCCATTACCGGACAGTATCTTTCCGGTAAGAAAAAAATCGATATACCGTTAGTTCGCAGGAAGAGCAAGGCTTGTCTTACCATAAAGGGAGCACAGGAGAATAACCTTAAAAATATAGATGTGGACATTCCGTTGGGCGTGTTTACCTGCGTGACGGGTGTTTCCGGATCGGGAAAATCTTCGCTTGTGAATGAAATCCTGTACAAGTCGCTTGCAAGGGCGCTGAACCGTGCATACACAGTTCCTGGAAAGCATAAGAGGATAAATGGTATTGATAAGCTGGATAAGGTGATCGCTATTGACCAGTCCCCTATAGGCAGGACTCCAAGGTCTAATCCGGCAACCTATACCGGTGTATTCGATCAGATAAGGGATCTTTTTGCAAATACTGCTGATGCCAGGGCGAGAGGATACAAAAAAGGAAGGTTCAGCTTTAATGTAAAAGGCGGAAGATGTGAAGCCTGCAGCGGGGATGGGATAG
>CAMOJK010000029.1 GCA_946616835.1 uncultured Lachnospiraceae bacterium | reverse complement strand
CGGTGGTCCTTTTGCAAATATAGCACATGGGTGCAACTCAATAATCGCAACAAAGACTGCTATGCGTCTTGCTGATTATACGGTTACGGAAGCAGGCTTCGGTGCAGATCTCGGTGCAGAGAAGTTCCTTGATATTAAGTGCCGCAAGGCAGGGCTTAAGCCTGATGCAGTTGTCATTGTTGCTACCATTAGGGCTTTAAAGTACAATGGCGGCGTAGCCAAGGCTGATCTTACAAATGAAAATATCGAAGCACTTAAGAAAGGCTCCTGTAATCTTCTTAAGCATGTTGAGAATATAAAGTCATATGGTCTGCCTGTATGCGTGACAATAAATAAATTTGTCAGTGATACGGATGCTGAAGTAGAGTGCCTTAAGGAAATCTTAAGCAGTCTGGATGTTCCTTTCTCAGTATCTGAAGTATGGGCAAAGGGAGGCGAAGGTGCACTCGACCTTGCAAAGGATGTAATGAAGCTTGCAGATTCGGAAAACAATTTCCATTATCTCTATCCCGATGATATGGGCATTAAGGAGAAAATCGAAACTCTTGCTACAAAGATTTACGGTGCCGGTAATGTGGAATTCGCACCGGCAGCCCTTAAGCAGATTGCAAAGATCGAGGAGCTTGGCTTTAGGGAGTGTCCTGTATGTATGGCAAAGACGCAGTATTCATTATCAGATGATCCTAAGACACTTGGCAGGCCGGACGGCTTTACTTTCCATATCAGGGAAGTATATGTTTCCGCAGGCGCAGGCTTCGTGGTAGCCCTTTCCGGTTCCATAACTACCATGCCCGGACTGTCGGCAACACCTGCTGCATACAGCATCGATGTGGATGATGACGGAAATATAGTGGGACTTTTCTAAATTTACTTAGTAAAACTTCCCACTAACTGAACTACTTAGAACGACACTCGCAATTGCACCGGAACAATCACGAGGCGTTGCATCGGTTCCGGTGCATATGCGAGTCGTCGTTCTCTTTCCACAGACTATATGTGGGAAGTTTTAGTTACTTATCTAAATTTACTTATCTCGGAGGATGATATGGCAGAGCTTATTGATGGAAAAAGAATATCAAAAGAAATAAAGGATGAACTTAAGGCTGAGGCTGAAAAGTTTAAGGCAGAAGGAAAGGAAGCGACACTTGCGGTTATCCTTGTAGGAGATGATCCTGCATCTGCTGTATATGTCAACAATAAAAAGAAGGCCTGCGAGTATATCGGTATAAAGTCTCTTTCATATGAGCTGCCTAAAGAAACCACAGAGGAAGAACTGCTTGCACTTATTGATAAACTCAATAACGATGACAGCGTAAACGGCATCCTTGTGCAGCTCCCGGTTCCCGATCATATCGATGAAAACAAGATCATCCGCAGTATATCGCCGTCAAAGGATGTTGATGGTTTCCATCCCCTTAATGTTGGTGCCCTGCTTATCGGTGAGAAAGGATTTGTATCATGTACTCCGGCCGGCGTTATACAGCTTTTAAAGAGGAGCAATGTTGACATCGAGGGTAAGGAATGTGTTGTTGTAGGCCGCAGCAATATCGTAGGAAAACCCATGGGTGTACTGCTGCTGCGTGAGAATGGCACAGTGACTATAGCTCATTCCAGGACAAAGGACTTAAAGAGTATCTGTAAACGGGCTGATATACTTGTAGTCGCAGTAGGTAAACCTAAAATGATAAATGCCGAATATGTAAAAGAAGGTGCAGTAGTGATCGATGTGGGCATTCACAGAATGGATAACGGAAAGCTTTGCGGTGATGTTGATTTTGATTCCGTTGAGCCGCATGTTTCCAAGATCACACCTGTTCCGGGCGGCGTTGGTCCCATGACTATTGCTATGCTTATGGATAATTGTATTTCTTCTTTGCGGTGACCGGAGGATTATTGGAATGATATGTCCAGTCTGTGGCGCTGAAGTGGGAGAATCAAAACTTTTATGTCCGGAATGCGGGCATGAGTTTCGTTTTATTCCTGATTTTGAGCCTGAGGTTGAAAATCAGATAAATGATACCCTTTCCGAAATCTCCATTGATGATGAAGATTTGGAAGAGCTTACTCCTGAAGAAATTGAAGCAGGGTATTATTATGATGAAGATGGCAATCTGTTTTATGATGGCCCTGTTTTTGATGCGGATGGATATGAGGTCCATGATGACGATCCCTATAACGGACCACTTTTTGATGCTCTGGGTAATCCGATAGACGATAGTAGCGATGCTGACGATATGAATATGCAGTCATCAGAGGAAGGGGCATACCCGGAAGATTATCCTGATGAGCGTTTGGATATTGTTGACCAGGCAGAAAGTGATGACCAGTCAAGTCACGATAATTATTCCGATGAAGCAGATATCTATGGAGATGACACAGACAGATATACTGACGAGTATAGTGATGATCCTGAAGGAAAAGTACCCGCTGATGCAGATGATTACTATGAAGAAGGCTATGAGTATGATGCCATAGAATCCGAAGGCGGAGATACTGCAGATTTCGGAAACAGGGATGAGCTTGCAGCAGAGTATGCTGAGCCTGAGGAAGAGTATTCTGAATTTGATGAAGAGTACGAAGGCGATGATTACTATGATGATGACTCATATGATTATGATGATGATGATATTTTTCATCAGTTCTTTCTGGCAGCTGCAAAGAGCAGATTCAAGAAGCTTTATTTCTGTTTATTCTTAGTAGTAATGCTCGCGCTTGCGGGACTTGTTTATTTTGTATCCGTAAGGGTATACAGGAGCAGTTCATATGAATACCAGGCCGAACTTGCTGAACAGGCGTATCTTGAAGGTGACCTTGACGGTGCCATTGATTATATGGAGAAGGCACTGACGCTTTCATCCGGTGATGATGAGATGAAGTTTAAGCTTGCAAAGTACTATTTTGAAGCTTTTGATGATGAAAAAGCTCTCCTGATGCTGTGGGAAATTGCATATGAGAAAAACGAAAACCAGGAGCGTGCATACAAGGAGATTATATCGTATTACGAAAAGCAGTCGGATTTTCCGATGATAGAGTCGATACTTGAAGCATGCGAAAATGAAAATATCGTAAACAGCTTCCGGGATTATTTGGCAAATCCACCTGAATTTTCTTATGCCTCCGGCGAATATGATGATGTGATCACTTTGACGCTTTCAGCAGGCTCTAATGGAAGCATATACTATACAACAGACGGACATGAACCTACTCAGGAATCAACTTTATACACATCACCAATCCAGCTTAATCTCGGAAGCCACGAGATCAATGCGATTTTTGTGAATAATTATGGAGTTGTTTCGGAGGTGGCCAATGCCACATACAGGATATATATAAGAGTTCCTGATGCTCTTGCGATTTCCGTACCGGATGGTGAATATACGGTTCCTATACTGATAGAGACGGAAGTACCGCAGTTCTGTACCGTTTACTATACGACAGATGGTACTCCACCCACAATGGGAGAGTCAAATGAGTATTCAGAAGGGATTCCTATGCCTTTGGGACACAGTCACTTTATTTTTGCAGCTATTTCCCAGGAAGGCATATCCGGGGATGTTACGGAATGCGATTATAATCTGACCATTGATTCTGATCTTGATATGCAGACAGTGGTTGATGAGTTCAAACAATACAATCTTAATATGGGAAGAACTGCTGATATAGAAGGTCATCTTCCGGGGAATCTTACGAGATATTCCTATGTGATAGATTCGGCAATAAATCTGGATGAATCCGGAAATGTAGTCTCCGGAAATATGGCTGATCCCGAAACAGGAGAAATGAAGGAGCCGGAAGATCCTCACATATATTACATAATTACAGAGAATACAGTAGATACTTCAGGATTAACAATGAAAACCGGAAACTACTATATGGTAAGCGTAGAGGATGGATCTATTTACAAGGCTGTAAAAAACGAAGGCGAAGTGATAAAGCGCGGAGAACTTATCCCGCCGGAATCATATGCAGCACCGCCCCCCATAGTGCCGGAGGCGCCTGTACCGGAATTTTGACCAATGTTTACAGAATTGCCTGAAGAATTTAAAAAAAGAATGAGAGCACAGCTTGGCGCAGATTATACCGAATTTGAGCGAAGCTTTGATATGCCTGCAGTCAGGGCTTTTTCATTAAATACAGCTGTCATATCCGTAGAACAATTTGAAGCATGCAGTGAGGCTGCTGCAGAGCTTAAATACAAAAAAATTCCCGGAATGCAGCATGCTTATTACTATGACGATGATCAGCATATCGGAAGAAGTGCCTATCATCATGCGGGAATGATATATTCCCAGGATCCTGCTGCCATGCTTGTAGCAGAAGGCATAAAGCTCCCCGAAAACGCAAGAGTGCTTGACCTTTGTGCAGCCCCGGGGGGCAAATCCGTACAGCTCGCAGAAAAGCTTGCAGGTAATGGCGGATTTTTAGTTTCTAACGAACCGGACAGAGCAAGAAACAGTATTCTTTGCAGCAATATAGAGAGAATGGGTTTTAAAAATGCTGTCGTCACATGTCTGTATCCGGAGGAGCTTGCTAATTTTTATCCGGCATATTTTGATGCGGTACTTGTTGATGCACCCTGTTCAGGGGAAGGGATGTTTAGAAAATATCCTGAGAGTATCGGGCAATGGAGTATATCAAATATTGAACACTGTGCCTTAAGACAAAAGGATATACTAAGGAATGCCATATTGATGTTAAAACCGGGTGGGATGCTTATTTATTCAACCTGTACTTATGCACCTGAAGAAGACGAAGAAATTGCGGATTATATTTGTGAAGATCTTGGATTTGATGCTGTCAGTGCACCGGAAATAGTGGCAGAATACGCCGCTGCCGTACCGCTTAAAAAGGGACTGGCTTATAAGTTTTATCCCCATGTGTCCAAGGGAGAGGGCCAGTTTATGGCTTACTTTAGAAAACCCGGTGAACTTGCGAAAAATGAGACTTTGGGCAGGAACTGGTTATCAGGAAATAAAAAAAAGGCAGACAAAGAATGCTGCATGCTTATGGAAGAAGCATTTGATGGAATGCCGGATATTGATCTAGATTGTGTGTTTCGTATTAGCGATATGTTTATTTATATCGATAAAGGAATAGACCGTCTGCCGGAAAAGGGGATCACGAAAAACGGAGTCTGTATCGGAAGTATAGAAAAAAAGAGATTTACCCCGCACCATGACTGTTTTTCCGCCTTTGGCTGCAGCATAAAAAACAGACTTGAGCTTACACCGGGAAGCAGTGAGCTTTCAGCATATCTTCATGGTGAGGAACTTAGGTTATCCCTTTTGGAAAATGGTATATATTCAGGCAGTGATAAAGGTTTTGGGGCAGTTATGGTTCTGGGAGTACCGATAGGAGGTTTTAAAATGGCCGGCGGCAGGATAAAGAACCACTATCCCAAAGGACTCAGGAATCTTTAGGAGGATTTGTTTTGACCGAAAACGCAGAAAGCAAATACAGTCTTGAAATTGATGCAGAGAGCATTAAGCTGCTTTTCGGCATGTATGACAGCTCTGTCACCAAGATTGAAAACGAACTTTCCGTTGATATTACGGACCGGGACGGCAGGCTTAATATCTATGGTGCAGAAAGGGATGTTAAAAGAGCTGTCCGTCTGATAATAGACCTGATAGAGTCATCAAAGGCTGAAAAAAATATAGACAGACAAAAGCTTGAGTATGGTATAAGCCTTGCCAGGGAGGACAGCCAGGATATGCTCGTGGAGCTGGACAAGGATGTGATATGCCGTACCATACAGGGAAAACCCATAAAGCCCAAAACAGCCGGTCAGAAGAATTATACCGATTCCATTCGCAACAATATGATCACCTTCGGATACGGACCTGCGGGTACAGGTAAAACATATCTGGCCATAGCAATGGCAGTTACGGCATTCAAGGCAGAAGAAGTAGGAAGGATCATTCTTACAAGACCGGCAATAGAGGCCGGTGAGAAGTTAGGATTTCTTCCCGGTGACCTGCAGAGCAAAGTTGACCCCTATCTTAGACCTTTGTATGATGCACTTTATCAGATCATGGGCGCAGACAGCTTTCAAAAGAATATGGAAAAAGGGCTGATCGAGGTGGCTCCTCTTGCATATATGAGGGGACGCACCCTTGATAATTCCTATATAATACTTGATGAAGCCCAGAATACGACACCCGGCCAGATGAAGATGTTTTTAACCCGCATCGGCTTCGGATCTAAGGCTGTGATAACAGGTGACCTTACTCAAAAAGACCTGGGCGGCAATACACTTTCGGGACTGGAAGAAGCTTTAAAAGTCTTAAAAAATGTCGAAGGCATAGGATTTGCGGCAATGGACAGCAGGGATGTGGTTCGTCACCCTCTGGTCATGAAGATCGTCCAAGCCTATGAAAATTACGAAAAACGGAGCAGAAAAGAAAATAATGCCAGACAGAACAGAAGAAAATTTAATAATTGAATTTGAAAACGAAACTGAAATTAATACTGACGATAATGGCTTTATCCCTGATGAAAGGCTTAATGAAATTGCTGCCTCCGTATGCAAAAGGGCACTCGAACTCCATTCGATAGACAGTTTATGCAAGGTATCACTTATGGTGGTGAATAGTAGTACAATCAGGGAATACAATAAATCACAGAGAGGAATTGATTCTGTTACGGATGTGCTATCATTTCCCAATATCCCTTTTACGCCCTTAAATAAGGGAGATGTTAATATATTTAATGAGTTAAATAATGCTGACTATGTGGATCCTGAAGATGGCAGGATCATCCTGGGTGAGATAGTTATATGTTATGAGAGGGTAATAAGCCAGGCTAAAGACTATGGTCACAGCTATGAGAGAGAGTTTGCCTTTCTCACGGCACACAGCATACTGCATTTGCTGGGATATGATCATATCGAAGAAGCTGACCGTATTGAAATGGAAGATAAACAGAGAGAAATTTTAGAACCTTTAGGATTTAAAAGATAATGGCGGGAGCTGTAAAATCTAAAAAAAAGAATAGTACAGGTTATCCTGCGGCTCTTGGAATCTGTCTTTTCCTGTTCATGACAAGCTTTGCGCTTAACAGCATGGGGGCAGCGTTTTTTTATGCAGCATTTTTTCTGAATCTGTTATTGATATTTCTGTTTCCTTTATGCGTATCTATAGAGTGCAGAAGGATGATGAAGGACAGGGTATCGCTTAAATGCTATAATAAGGCTGAGTATATTTACCGCTATTCCTGGGGGCTATGTTTAACCTGGGAAGCAGCAGCGTTGGTACTAGTTTACATAATTATTTTATGTTTACCATATTCTTTTCTTCCGGGGACAGGAAAGGAGCTGCTGTATTTTTGCTTTCCGGCGTTTTTCGTACTTTTTTCTTTTTCCCATATTCTTTCATCGGCTGATGCGGCCTATCTGAAAAAGAATAAATTCTACTATCATTTCGGAATATTATTGCTGATCGCTCTTCCGTTGATGATCGTAACGGTATGCGTATTTCACAGGCATGCGTTGGTTACGGCGAAACTTCTGGATAATGAAGCGGCAGGTGATGCACACATTGCATTTGCATGCACGCTAAGCATTTGTGTTTTTGCCCTGATCCTTTGGATTTATATGCTTTTTCTTCATTCCGGTGTGAGAAAAAAATCTGCAAGACGTATATCAGCAGACAAGACGAGAGTCAATGAGGCAGGAATGATACTTCTTTCAAAAGCATCATTTTCAAACCTGCTTGCACTTCTTCCCATAGGACTTATCATCCCGGCAGTATATTTTATTTTTTCCTGCAGCATTGATGCAACTCTTGGGAAACAGCTGGGACTGTACCGTTTAGGCTCGGCTTTAGGGATAACGGTTCCTTTTTACAGCTACCCGGTAATTTTTGCTGTTTTGCTTGCCAATAAGGATTCCAGGCAATTTTACCTGGCAAATCTCCATTATGAGATTCCTGAACTTCGCACCAGGGTTACCGATACACTGCGCAGTGTCCTTATACCTGCGTTTTTTGTATGTGCTTTTATGCTTGGCAGCGCAGAGGCTATAGCATCTGCTATGTACGGAGCGTCAGGCATATATCTAGCTATGGTGATACGGATTGCGGCACTTGGAGTTCCCTTTGCGGCATTGCTTGGAACAGTTGTATGCATTTTCATCTATATAAGAAAAAACAGTTATATACTTATTTCCGGAGCAATTGCGTTTTTTGTTTCATTGTGCGTTTCTTTTGCATGCAGGGACGGAGCGGGCATAAAAAACTACATGCCGACAGCCGCTGTTGTATTGTTTTTCATCATTTCATCAGTGATATCCTTGATTTTTCTCAATAATTTCCTGGCTGCAAAGCTTACAGCGTTTCATATACTAAAGCTCGTTTCATGCGTCCTGATTCCTTTGATAATATTTATAGGAATGGATATGCTTTTTATTTTCACACCGGTGTCTCCGTATATAGTTCTTGCTGCAGCCCTAATCATAGGTGGATTTGTATTTTTCTATATGTCATGCAGCATGGCTGTTATCAATAAGCAAAACATAAGGGAGCTGCCCCTTTCTGACTTTATGGTAAATACCGCCAAAAGAATGAGGCTATTAAAAAATGAAGACTAGAACCGCTGTTATCGGCGGCGGTTACGGAGGAATGGCTGCTGCCATATTTGAAAAGAAAAACGGCAATGATGTGACTGTTTTTGAAAGGCAGGACAGCCTTGGGAAAAAACTGCTTCTTACAGGTAACGGCAGATGCAATATTTCCAATGAAAATATTGATGTAACAGACTATTTAACAGATGATGAAGAAAAGCTAGGAAGCATACTGGTAAGATTTGACCGAAAGAAAGAGGATGAATTCTTTGCATCCATAGGACTGCTTACAAGAAGTGACAGAGGTTGTCTTTACCCGCTTACCGGAAAGGCAAAGACTGTGGGCAACTGCCTTGTTTATGCTCTTAATGAGCTTGGAGCTCATATCAGGACCGGGTGCTATGTAACTGCAATAAAAAGGAATGCGGATGGTTTATTTGATATAACTGCCGCCTCGAAGGTTTACGGTGGTTTTTCCAAAGTGATCCTTTCAAGTGGTGGAATGGCCGGTATATATGATGAGTCCTCAAAAAACGGTAATCAATTGGCTTCCTCCTGCGGTCATACCCTGAAAGAAGGGCATCCGGGGCTAACGGCAGTTTTATGTTCCGATGACAGAAAGAAATTAAAAAAGCTGGATGGCATAAGAGTCCGTGCAGGTGCAACAGTCATAAAAAAAGGGAAAAAAATAGCTTTTGAGGCGGGAGAGATACAGCATACTGCCGATGGGCTTTCCGGAATACCAGTATTTGGTTTAAGCAGGTATATTGATGATATGACTGATACCGTGATAAAGATCGATTATCTGACTGGGGTGACATTAGATGAATTTAAACTAAGGGCATTGAAATTCAATAACCGTTCCGTAGAGACTTTTTTAGAGGGAATGGTACTTTCACCCATAGCGGAAATGGCAGTCGGAAACTGTGGTGTAAATTACCACGCAAGGATTGCAGGGCTATCTGAGGATGAAATCAAAAAAATGTACCTGGCACTGACGGCTGCAGATTTTCATCCCATGCAGCTTAACGGATATAATAAAGCCCAGATAAGCACAGGCGGCGTACTTCTTTCTGAAACTGATGAAAATATGCAGTCGCGATACTGTAAAGGTCTGTATCTTGTGGGGGAAGTGCTGAATGTTGCAGGCAGATGCGGCGGGTATAATCTTCACTTTGCGGCTGCAAGCGCGTACTGTGCCACATTTTGATTTGCTAAAACTTCCCATATATAGTCTGTGGAAGAAGAACGACGACTCGCATACGCGCCGGAACCGATGTGATTTGCATCGTACTCGTTTCGGTGCAATTGCGAGTGTCGTTCTAAGCAGTTCAGTGAGTGGGAAGTTTAATTTTTACAGCATTGGGATAATAGGAAAATGAATGATATATACAAGCTCGACAATATAAAGATCAAGCCCCCTATAAATAGGGATAAAGAAAAAGACATAGTTGCAGCGTCGGTTTCAAAGAAACTGAGGCTAAATGCTGAGCAGTTCGATAATCTTACAATATTAAGAAGATCCCTTGATGCCAGAAAGAAAAATGATATTGTCTGGATTTATTCTGCGGCTTTTGAATTTAAGTGCTGCAAGAATGATATAGAAAAAATCCTTCGTAAGAATAAGGAGATTTCCGTTTATTCACCGGTTAAGTATGAGCCTGTGCCTGCAGGAATTTCCGAACCGTTATCTTCGCATATAGGAAATGAGTGTAAGGGTTCAGTTCTACATTCCGGAAAAATAAGGCCTGTTGTGGTTGGCAGCGGCCCGGCAGGGCTTTTTTGTGCCTACAGCCTGAGCCTTGCAGGAATGTGTCCTATTGTGGTAGAGCGTGGCGACAGTATGGAGGAGCGTATCCGCAAGGTTGATTCCTTTTTTGCAGGCGGTGAGCTTGATACTGACTCTAATATACAGTTCGGTGAGGGCGGTGCCGGTACATTTTCAGACGGCAAGCTTTTTTCGCATCTTCATGATAAATCCGGACGAACGGAATTTATCCTGAAAACCTTCGTCAAATACGGAGCAGATCCGGATATTCTCTATGATAACAAGCCGCATATCGGTACTGATGTACTGAGAAAAGTTATAGTAAACATGCGCCATGCAATGGAAGAAATGGGGGCTGAATTTCACTTTGGAACCACATTTATTGAACCTGTCAAAAGAGACGACATACTGACCGGAGCAAAATTTAAGGACAGAAATGGCAGTGAAACAGAGCTTGATTGTAATACTCTTGTTTTTGCCCCGGGGCACAGTGCCAGGGATACATTTCATAATATACATGCTGCAGAAATTCCTATGGAAAGCAAGCCTTTTGCTGTTGGATTCCGTATAATGCATTCCCAGGAAATGATAGATATTTCCCAGTATGGGCAGAAAAGGTACGAATATAAGCTGCCGCCGGCTGACTATAAACTGACCGGTCATACTGCATCAGGAAGAGCTGTTTATTCTTTCTGCATGTGTCCCGGGGGGTATGTCGTAAATGCGTCAAGTGAAGTGGGGCGTCTTGCTGTAAACGGTATGAGCAACAGGGACAGAGCATCCTCTTTTGCTAACTCTGCTATAGTGGCAGGAGTGAATAGTAAGGATTTTGGAGACGGTCTCTTTGACGGCATGTACTTTCAGCAGATGCTTGAAAAGAAGGCGTATGAGTTGGCCGGTGGAAAGATACCTGTGGAATGTTATGGGGACTACAACAGCAATTTAGAATCGGGGTTTTCGCATTCAGCATTAACGGAAATCCGGACGGACAATACAGATAAATCAATTAAATATATGGAAAACGGAAATTATATCACAGAGGCCTCGGGATCGTCTGTTTATACCAGGCCGGTAATGGGTAATTTTAAATATTCGAACCTGCGCACAATACTTCCTGAAAATCTTAACTTAGATATAATTGAGGCAATGTCATATTTCGGTACAAAGATAAGAGGTTTTGACAGCGATGACGCTCTTTTGGCAGGAGTTGAGACGAGGACTTCGTCACCTGTCAGGATAAAGCGTGATGATAGTCTGCAAAGTGTATTAAAAGGTTTTTACCCCTGCGGAGAGGGTGCCGGCTATGCAGGAGGTATCACATCAGCTGCAGCAGACGGCCTGAAGGTGGCAGAGCAGATAATAGGAAAATTAACGCAGACACAATAGATTATGTATAAAATATGAAAATGGTGAGTATGTATACCGTTGCAAGGGATGCGGACATGTGGCTGACAGGAAAAATGCTGACGGAACCGCAGCACTTACGAATGCGATGCAGAATGCAATTGCGGCAGCGCCCGAAAATGGGACTGTCCGTTTGGACTGCGGCTACTATATGTCTATTAACAATGCCTTTGCAGAGGCACATGACTTAAGGCTTGATGTGACAGTGGTATTCATTTTCCTTGACAAGGGTGTCCGTAAGGAACTGACCATACCGGCAGGCGTAAAACTCGTACCTATGCTCAATGAAGATGGCTGGGCAGGATTCAAGTGCATTGCAGGTTATACTGAAGAGGGAGTAACTCTTAAGGAACTTAAATGATACTTTGCAACTATAGGGATTTTAAATTATAGTAAAATTGTTATAAAAACAACCGTATGATCATCAAATCTATGCGGTTGTTTTTATTTGTCTCTTTTTGTTTTTGAAGCAGATTTAATAGCGAACATTTCCGTATTATGCTATAATCTACAATGATTTTGTTTATAATGAAGTGTAATTGTAAGAACTGAATGGTTCCGGACAGTTACTGAACGAGGCTTTTATGGATAAATACAGGGAACATATACAGGGAAAAAAACGTATAGTTGTAAAGATCGGTTCATCATCTCTCAGACATAAGGAGACAGGTGATTTTGATTATATCAAGATGGAGGCTCTTGTTAGAGAACTCTGCAATCTCCGAAACATGGGTAAGGATGTGATCTTAGTCAGTTCAGGTGCTATAGCTGCAGGAAAGAAGGTTATCCGCATGGATGCTGATGATAACGAGATGGCCTTCAAACAGGCCTGTGCTGCAGTTGGTCAGGCCAGACTTATGATGGTCTATGAGAAGCTTTTTTCAGAATATGGTCAGATATCGGCCCAGGTCCTTATGACCAAGAATACCATAGTCAATGATCTTAACCGCTTTAATGCTCACAATACCTTTATGGAGCTTTTAAAGATGGGGGTTATCCCGGTAGTTAATGAAAACGATACGATATCCACATATGAGATCAAATTCGGTGATAACGATACCTTAAGTGCCATAGTCGCAGCTTTAGTTGGTGCAGATCTGCTTATACTTCTGTCGGATATAGACGGTCTTTATACCGATAATCCACGTACAAATCCGGATGCGAAGTTTTTACCGGTCATTCCTGCGCTTACCGATGAAATAATGGCTATGGGCAAGGCGGCAACAGGGTCTGATGTGGGAACCGGTGGCATGGAAACAAAGCTTTCCGCAGCAAGGATAGCGACCAGGTCAGGCGCAGATATGATAATCGCCAATGCAAAGGATGTGCATATAATCCACCGGCTGATGGAAGGTCGGGATGCGGGGACGCTGTTCCTTGCCGATAAGGACGAGAATTTCTTTATCGGTGATTATCTGACAGATGACTGATATATAAGGCGGATGTATTATGACAATGGATGAGCGTATAGCACGCATAAATGAGCTTTATCATAAATCCCAGGATGTGGGACTTACTCCTGAAGAAAAGGATGAGCAGCAGAGACTCAGACGGGAATATATTGACAGTATTAAAAAAAATATGAAAGCCCAGCTGGACAATATAGATATTGTCGAAAAGGATGGAACCATAACAAACCTGGGCGAGAAATATTCTAAAAAATGAGCGGCGAAAAAAAGGCTTTACGCAGACAATTAAAAGAAATACGGGATTCCATACCTGAAAGATTGCGTAAAGATTATTCTGAAAAGATACTTTTGAACCTTGATAATATTTCTGAGTACAGAAATGCGGAAATGGTACTGCTATTTGCAGATGCCGGATCGGAAGTACACACGGATGATATTTTTTTATCCTGTATCCAAAGGGGAAAGTCAGTTTATTATCCGAAAGTTACAGGCGAAGAAATGTGTTTTTTTAAAGTGTCCGGGTTAAACGGCCTGACTCCCGGTTACAGGGCAATTAGGGAGCCGGGCGGTGGTACTGAAGCTTTTGATAAATTTTTGACTGAGTCGGACACATTGTCTGAAACAGTCATTATCTGCCCGGGACTTGGCTTTACTAAAAGCGGCAAAAGGATTGGATACGGCGGCGGGTATTATGACAGATTTTTATCCCGGTATCCCGAAATATACCGTATAGGAATATGCTTTAGCGTTCAGCTCTGTGACAGTATTCCGACAGATGAAAAGGACCACAGGATGAATAAAGTGGTAACTGAAAGCAGTGTTTATTAAAAATCATAGAACAATAATAGATGATCGTACACCATGACAGGAGGCGTGACTATGGCAGAAAACATCACTAAAGAACAGGAAGAAGAACTTATTGCACTCTGTGCCGGTGCATGTGCAGCAAAATATGAATTACAGAAACTCAGCACAGAAGAGAAGAATAAGGCATTAAACCTGATCGCTGATAAGCTTGTGGCAAATTCAAAGCTTCTTATGGAGAAGAATGCTCTTGATCTTGAGTATGGTGAAAAAAAAGGCATAAGTGCTGCACTTATGGACCGCCTTACTCTCAATGAAAAACGTATAGAGGATATTGCGGAGGGATTAAGGCAGGTAGCCGCACTTGCTGATCCTATAGGTGAGGTTCTGGAAGAATTCGAACGTCCCAATGGTCTGAAAATGTGTAAAGTCAGGGTTCCCATGGGTGTTATCGGAATAATATATGAGTCCAGGCCCAATGTAACTGCTGATGCATTTGCCCTTACATTCAAGACCGGAAACGCGGTTGTATTAAAGGGTGGTTCAGATGCTATTAATTCCAATTCTGCAATCTGCGATATCATAAAAGCAGGCCTTAAGGAATGTGGTATAAATGAATCTGCCATTGAGCTCATCAGGGCGACTGACAGAGCGGTAACTACAAGATTTATGCAGATGAAGGACTATGTTGATGTACTTATCCCCAGAGGCTCTAAAGGCCTTATAAGAAGCGTAGTGGAAAACAGCCAGATCCCGGTAATAGAAACCGGAGCAGGAAACTGTCATGTATATATTGATAAGGCTGCTGATACGGATATGGCCGTTAAGCTCATCGTAAATGCCAAGACACAGCGTCTTGGAACCTGCAATACCGCAGAGTCCCTTGTAGTGCATAAAGATGTTCTGGACAGTGTATATGTGGAGGCTGCAAAGGCACTTCGCGAAAAGAAAGTGGTTCTTTACGGAGATGAAAGGGCAAATAAAGCATTTGCTGATGCGGAAACGGCATCGGATGAGGATTTCTATACCGAATATCTGGATCTTAAGATGTCCGTAAAGACAGTTGATGACATCGATGAAGCTATTGCGCATATAAATAAGCATTCCACCCATCATTCCGATGCGATAATCACTTCCGATACGGAGGCAGCTGAAAAGTTCTTAAACGAGATCGATTCCGCCTGCGTATACTGGAATGCATCTACGCGTTTTACTGATGGTTTTGAGTTTGGTTTCGGCGCAGAGATAGGAATAAGCACACAGAAACTCCATGCCAGAGGTCCTATGGGACTTAAGGAGCTGACCTCTTATAAGTACAAGATAAAAGGAAATGGTCAGACCAGAGGGTGATGCGTTTTCGGATTTTGAGGAGACAGTTTGGAAAATAAAAATAATAAAAATCAAAATACTGCATCGCAGACTTTCAGTTTCAGGGAGGCGGACTATTCAAAATACACCTGCACGGAAGAACTGACTGTGGAAGCTGAGATACTTTTGCAGAAACAGGAGACGGAAAGACTTCGTGAGCTTGCACTTGAGTACAGCAGGAAAACAGGCCATAACGCAACGGCATGTGTTGTGACTTTCGGCTGTCAGATGAATGCCAGGGATTCTGAAAAGATGATCGGTGTACTGGCTGCTGCCGGTTTTGAGATTACAGAAGATGAGTCTGCAGATCTGGTAGTCTACAACACCTGCACAGTCCGTGATAACGCAAATCAGCGTGTCTTTGGAAGACTTGGGCACCTTAATGCCATGAAAAAGTCTTTTCCAATGAAAAAGATCGCATTATGCGGCTGTATGATGCAGGAGCCTGAAGTCATAGATAAGATACGCAGCAGCTACCCCTTTGTGGATCTTATTTTCGGAACACATAACCTCTATAAGTTTCCCGAGCTTTTGTGCCGCATGTTTGAGTCGGATAAAATGGTTGTGGATGTATGGGCCAAAAGCGATGAAATTGTAGAGGAGCTTCCTATTGTCAGGAAATACCCCTTTAAGTCCGGTGTAAACATTATGTTTGGCTGTGATAATTTCTGCACATACTGCATAGTTCCATATGTGAGGGGGCGTGAAAGAAGCCGGAGAAGCACTGAAATCTTAGAGGAGATCAGAAGGCTTGCCGCGGACGGAGTATCCGAGATAATGCTGCTTGGACAGAATGTTAATTCGTATGGTAACGGGATAGACGGTGAGATAAGTTTTCCTAAGCTTTTGCACGAAGCAGAAAAGATTGACGGAATAGAAAGAGTCAGATTCATGACTTCACACCCAAAGGATCTTTCGGATGAACTGATAGATGTGATGGCCGCATCTGAAAAAATTGCCCGCCATCTCCATCTTCCCATACAGTCCGGATCTGATGCGGTATTAAAGGCGATGAACCGGAAATATACAGTGGCCGATTATATGGTCTTAATAGAAAAACTTCGCAAAGCAATGCCGGATCTTGCCATCACCACAGATCTGATAGTCGGTTTTCCTACTGAAACAAGGGAAGATGCTATGCAGACTGCAAAACTTGTAAACGATGTGGAATATGACAATGCTTTTACCTTTATATATTCTCCGAGGGCCGGAACTCCTGCTGCCAAAATGGAGATGACCATGAAGCCTGAGGAAATTACCGAGTGCTTCAACGAAGTGCTTAAAAATGTGCAGGAATGTGCAAGGAATGCAACAAAGAAGCTTACCGGCACGGAAGGTATTGCACTGGTGGAAGAAATAAATGATCATGATCCGAAACTTGTAACCGGACGGCTTTCAAATAATTATCTGGTTCATTTTCCCGGTGAAAGTTCGATGATCGGGACGTACAGGAAAGTAAGGCTTACTGAAAATAAGGGATTTTATTTTTACGGCGAAACCATATAAATGTCTGGAAATTAGATTTATTTAATAAGTGGGAAGTAGAAAAAATGCTGACATATAATGATGTAGACTACAATAGTGTCACGCCGATGATGCAGCAGTATCTGGATACAAAGAAAGGATACATGGACTGTATCCTTTTTTACAGGCTTGGCGACTTCTATGAGATGTTCTTTGATGATGCTGTCACTGCCTCAAGCGTACTGGATCTTACCCTTACAGGGAAAAACTGCGGTCTTGAAGAAAGGGCTCCGATGTGCGGCGTTCCTTTTCATGCAGTAGACATATATCTGGATAAGCTTATAGAAAACGGCTATAAAGTGGCCATAGGCGAACAGATGGAAGATCCGAAGCTTGCTAAAGGTCTGGTAAAGCGTGAAGTCATCAGGGTGGTGACGCCCGGAACAAATATAAGCGAAAGAAACCTTGAGGAATCCAGGAATAACTATCTTATGTGTATAGTAGATATGCAGAACAAGATAGGCATTGCATATGCAGATGTTTCCACCGGAGATTTCTTCCTTACGGAGCTGGATACCTCAGTCAAATTAAAGGACGACATCGCCGGGCACACCCCCAGCGAGATAATATGCAACGAGGCAGCGCTTATCTCGAATCCCTGGCTTGAAAGCTTAAGAGATACATCAAAGACAGCTGTTTCAGCTATCGGCACCTGGTATTTTGATATAACAGACTGCGAAAAGATATTAAAAAAACATTTTAAAGTAACCTCGCTTGTTGCTCTCGGAATCTCGGATTTCCCGGTGGGGATCGTTGCCGCAGGTGCTCTCATGCAGTACCTGTATGAGACGCAGAAGACTGAATTATCCAATATTTCACGCATAGAGCCGTATTCCGGCGGTAAATACATGCTTCTTGATTCTGCCAGCCGCAGGAATCTGGAATTGTGTGAGACTATGCGGGAAAAGCAGAAAAGAGGAACACTTTTCTGGGTACTTGACAAGACCAGGACTGCAATGGGGGCAAGAATGCTCAGATGTGATATCGAGCAGCCCCTTACGGATGAAGAAGAGATAGTAAAGCGTCAGGATGGATGTGAGGAGCTTTTGAATAACAGCATGGACAGGGATGAGCTAAGGGAATACCTTAATGCCGTCTACGATCTTGAGAGACTTATGGCCAGGGTGTGCTATCATTCGGCAAATCCCAGGGATATGCTTGCCCTAAAGGGGTCGCTATCAGTCCTGCCGGCTATCAAAAAGCTTTTAAGCGCATCCTCTTCTGATGCACTTAAAGAACTTAACGAGGGTCTTGATGCTCTGGAGGATATAACATCTGCTATCGAGAGCTGTATCATGGAAGAACCGCCCATAACTATCCGCGAAGGCGGTATCATAAAAGACGGCTTTAATGAAGATGTGGATAAACTGCGATATATTTCTTCAAATGCAAAACAGCTTCTGGCGGGGCTTGAGGCAGAGGAAAAGGAACGTACGGGAATAAAGAACCTGCGTATTAAATATAACAAAGTGTTCGGTTACTACCTCGAGGTAACCAATTCCTATAAGGATCTGGTGCCTGAAGATTATATGCGCAAGCAGACTCTTGCCAATGCTGAGAGATTTGTCACGCCGAAATTAAAAGAGCTTGAGGACAGCATACTCAATGCCGAGGAAAAGCTTCAGGTGCTGGAGTATGATATTTTCTGCGCGCTCCGTGACCGGATCGAACAGAATACAGATCGTATACAGAAGACTGCAAAAGCTGTAGCAAGGCTTGATGTTTTCTGCTCACTGGCACTGGTTGCAGAGCTTAACCATTATGTGCGTCCCGCAATAAACCACAAGGGTATCATAGACATAAAAGGCGGCAGACACCCTGTTGTGGAAAACATGATAAAGAATGAGCAGTTCATAGAAAATGACACATATCTTGATAAAAAGAAGCAGTGCATTCAGATAATAACCGGACCGAATATGGCAGGCAAATCCACTTACATGAGACAGGTAGCGCTTATTGAACTTATGTTTCAGATTGGATCGTTTGTGCCGGCATCGAGTGCAAATCTCTGCATTGTGGACAGGATTTTTACAAGGGTGGGAGCTTCCGATGACCTTTCCAGCGGACAGTCAACATTCATGATAGAAATGAACGAAGTGGCGAATATTCTTAAAAACGCTACTTCGGATTCACTGCTGATACTCGATGAGATCGGAAGAGGAACTTCGACCTTTGACGGACTTGCAATAGCCTGGGCAGTAATAGAATACATCAGTTCCAAAAAGCTGATAGGTGCAAAGACGCTTTTTGCAACACATTACCATGAGCTTACAGAGCTTGAAGGCAAAATGGATAACGTAAGTAATTACTGCATAGCGGTCAGGGAACAGGGAGATGATATTGTCTTTTTAAGGAAGATAATAAAAGGCGGTGCAGACAAGAGTTACGGTATACAGGTGGCCAAACTTGCAGGCCTCCCCGAATCGGTTATAAACCGTGCAACGGATATCGTGGCACAGCTCCTGAACAATGATATTACGGAAAGCCTGTCTGCCATAGCACCGGCAGACCTGTCAAAAAAGAATACCATGAAAGCGCTGGATGATGTGGATAAAGGTCAGCTTAGCTTTATGGATACAGTGTCTGACGAGGATGTGCTGGATGAGATAAAGGGGCTTAATATTTCTGAGCTTACACCGTTAGATGCATTGAATACGCTTTACAGACTCCAGGGGAAGCTTAAAAACCGGTATTAATTTGTGCTTATAGGGATAATTGATAAATGCAGATAGATCGCACAGTGACCGTTTAGGTGCAATTACGGGTGCTGCTTCGGGAGTTTTGGGACAGGATCATCCGGAGTAAAACTTTGAAAAATATCAGAAAAATATAAGAATAATAAGGAAAAAGAAAATATGAAATACTGTAATATACATAAAGAATTGGGAATTGATGAAGAGACTTTTAATTTCGGCGAAGAAATAAGAAAAAGCCTTGAAAAAAGATTCGAAGAAATCGACGATATGGCTGAATTAAACCAGCTTAAAGTCCTGAATGCCCTGCAGAAGAACAATGTCAGCGAAGCCTGTCTTTTGGGGACTACGGGATATGGCTACAATGATATAGGCCGTGAAACCCTTGAAAAAGTCTATGCTGATATTTTTCATACTGAAGATGCTCTGGTAAGGCCCCAGATAACCTGCGGGACCCACGCACTGGCACTTGCACTTATGAGCAACCTGCGGCCGGGGGACGAACTTTTAAGCCCTGTGGGAAGACCGTATGATACTCTTACATCCGTGATCGGGATAGATGAAGAAGGAGACGGCGCACACAAAAGCGGCTCCCTGCGTGAATATGGTGTGGTATACCGCCAGGTGGATCTCCTTGCAGACGGAAGCTTTGACTTTGAAGGAATCCGGAATGCTGTCAGTGAAAAGACACACATGGTGACAATACAGCGGTCGAGGGGGTATTCATCAAGACCTACATTGTCTCCGAAGAAAATAGGTGAGCTCATAGAATTTCTTCGCAGCATAAAGAATGACCTGGTAATAATGGTGGATAACTGCTACGGTGAATTTGTATGCGAAGATGAACCAACAGACTGTGGTGCAGATCTGTGCGTCGGCTCGCTTATAAAGAATCCCGGCGGCGGACTGTGTCCATGCGGCGGATATCTTGTGGGAAAAAAGGAATATATTGAAAATGCTGCATACAGACTTACATCACCGGGATTAGGAAAGGAAGTGGGGGCATCCCTTACTACACTGCCTTCATTTTATCAGGGACTCTTCCTTGCACCAACTGTTACCGCATCAGCACTTAAGACTTCGGTATTTGCTGCTGCTATGTATGAAGGGCTTAAATTCAGAGGAGCTGCCGGAAATGAAGAATGCTTTGTGGTAAGGCCTGACAGCAGGGAAGACCGTTTCGATATCATACAGGCAATAGAACTCAAATCCCCAGAAAAACTCTGTGCTTTCTGTGAAGGCGTGCAGGCAGCATCGCCTGTAGATTCATTCGTAAAGCCCGAGCCCTGGGATATGCCGGGATATAAGGAGCCGGTCATTATGGCAGCCGGCGCTTTTGTGTCAGGATCAAGCATAGAGCTTTCGGCAGACGGGCCTCTTCGCGAACCCTATACCGTTTATTTTCAGGGGGGACTTACTTTTCCCCATGGTGCGTTCGGAATGTTAAAGACTGTGCAGTATCTTAAGGAGCGGGGGCTGGTTTCTTTTAGCTGAGTTTCGGTAAGCAAACGGGCTTGCATTAAGGGGAAAAGATAAAACAGGAATCTATATATACAATGGGTAAGATACAGGTACTTGATAACAATACAATAGACCAGATTGCCGCAGGAGAAGTGGTTGAGCGTCCCGCAAGCGTTGTAAAGGAGCTTACGGAAAATGCAATAGACGCCGGCGCGGATGCTATTACCGTGGAGATAAAGAATGGCGGTATAGAGTTTATCCGGGTTACGGATAACGGCTGTGGTATTGCGAAGGAAGACATGGAGACTGCCTTTTTAAGGCATGCCACCAGCAAGATACGCAGTATTGAAGATCTTAGAAATGTGTCCTCTATGGGATTCAGGGGGGAGGCTCTTGCCAGCATTGCTTCTGTAAGCAAGGTGACCATGATAACCAGACAGAAAGATTCTCTTATGGGATACAGACTGGAGGTAGACGGCGGTAATGCAGGACAGATTACCGAAGTCGGTGCTCCGGGAGGAACTACGATCATTGCTGCGCATCTTTTTTATAATATCCCCGTCAGAAGAAAGTTTTTAAAGTCAGCCACCACTGAAGGAAATGTCATAACCGAGCTTATGGAGCACCTGGCGCTTTCAAGGCCGGATATTTCTTTCAAGCTGGTTTCAAACGGAAGGAATGTATTTTACACTTCCGGTTCAGGCGACCTGCAGAATGTAATATACCGCATTTATGGCAGGGATATGGCTAAAGAGACCGTTGCCATAGATTATGAATGCGACGGGATCGTGATAGACGGTTATCTCGGAACCCCTGCAGTAAACAGACCCAACAGGAATTTCGAAAACTATTTTCTGAATAACCGTTATATCAAAAATGACATCGTGGCAAGAGGACTTGAGGATGGTTATAAGGGATATACCATGCAGCATAAGTTCCCTTTCTGCGTCCTGCACATAGGTATGCCTGCAGGGGATGTGGATGTAAATGTACACCCGGGAAAAATGGACGTGCGCTTTAAAGACAGAGAGGGTATGTATGAGCACATAGCAAAGGCTGTAGCAGATGCACTCCACGCCCATGAAATGATCCCTGAAGCAGAGATAGACCATGACAGAAAGCTGTACACACCGGTGGTTACTGAAGCCCCGGAACCTTACGAGACAGGCAGAAGGAATGAATTTAAAGACAAGAATTTTTCCGAAACAGCCACAGATATTGGAACGAGCCAGACGGAAAGCACTTCCGGAATTACGGAATACATCGAGCAGAATGATAATGACTCTTCACCTGAGCTTACAAAGGACAACAGGGATATTTTTACTGTTGATTTTTCAGACGATGAAGATGTGGTGCTGCAGGATTTCAGCAAAGAAAGAGCTGCTGTCAAGAATGATAAAAAAACAGTGGCAGACTCAGATACTGACAACATAAACAAAACCACAGAGGATAAGAATCCGGTTTACAACAATGCTGTCCAGCTTGAGATACTGCCAAAGGAGCGGGTGATATCCGCTAATGCAAGGAAGTGTTATGAACTTATAGGTCCTGCTTTCAATACATACTGGATGTTTACCTATGACGGAAAGCTTTACTTTGCTGACCAGCATGCAGCTCATGAAAAGGTAAATTATGAACGGCTTATAAAGAAATACAAAGAGCGTGAAATATATAAACAGCAGCTCAACCCTCCTATCATTGTGAATCTTTCCGGCGAAGAAAGAGAAGTCCTTGAAAGGTTCAAAGGATATTTTGATGAGCTCGGCTTTGAAGTAAACAGTTTCGGTGGCATGGATTATTCACTTAATACTGTACCGCTTGAGCTGTACCGGAAGGATGCAAAGACCTTTTTTATGGAAATACTGAACGACCTTTGCCTCAGGGGCGTGCGTGAAACACCGGACATCATAAACAAGATCATGGCCTCCGTTGCCTGCAAATCGGCAGTAAAAGGCGGTGATATGATAAGCCGTGAAGAGATGGACAAGATACTGGACGAGCTTCTCACCCTTGAGAATCCTTACCATTGTCCACACGGGAGACCGACTATGTTTTCTTTAAGCAGGACAGAACTGGAGAAGAAATTTAAGCGTATCGTAAGCTGATCCTTGTTTTTACTTGTAGTCCGATCCTTTCAGTACTGAAATAAAAAAAGACTGCCGGTGTACAGGAATATATATCATGAAAGAAAAATTAGTCATAATAAGCGGGCCGACGGCCGTTGGGAAATCCGACTGCGCTGTTAAGCTTGCCAAAAAGATAAACGGTGAAGTGATATCTGCCGATTCGATGCAGGTCTATAAAGGTATGGATATCGGCACGGCAAAGGTCACTGTGGAGGAGATGGACGGTGTTGCGCATCACCTCATTGATATTCTGGAACCGGAACAGGATTTCAATGTCCTTTTATTCAAGAAACTGGCTGATGAGGCAATAAAGGACATTACTTCCAGGGGAGCAATACCGATCATGACCGGAGGCACAGGCTTTTATATCCAGGCGGTCCTTCATGGAACTGAATTTGAAGAAGAAGAGCCGTCAGAACTCCGTAAAGAACTTGAAGAAAAGGCAAAGACACCGGATGGAAAGCACATGCTTTATGAAGAGCTTGTATCCGTCGATCCGGCATCTGCTGCCATAATCCACGAAAATAATATCAAGCGCGTCATCCGTGCGCTGGAATTTTATAGGCTTAATGCTTATCCCATTTCAGAGCATAATGCCAGAATGAAGAAAAAAGAGGCGGTATATGATGCGGACTGCTTTTTCCTGACTGATGAAAGGGCACTGCTTTACGAACGCATAGACAAAAGAGTGGATGTCATGATGGAAAACGGGCTTTTAGATGAAGTAAAGAGGCTTAAGGAGAAAAATATCCCATCAAAAGCCACCTCAATGCAGGGGATTGGCTATCGAGAGATCCTTGAATACCTTGATGGGAAATGTACGCTTGATGAAGCAGTATATAATATAAAACTTAACAGCAGGCATTTTGCCAAGAGGCAGATGACCTGGTTTAGAAATAAGGATGAATTTATCAAGGTAAACCGTTCTGAATTTAAACATCCTTCAGAAGATATTCCGGATTTCATATACAAAAAACTCAATTTATGTTAAAATGTGTTACCTAAGAGCGTCTTATTTTTCGCTTTTTATTTTTTGTTGCAAAAATATAAGAACTATAATCGTATTTTTGATATATTAATTTCCGAAAGTCCTGCCCGGTGAAAGGCAATACCGGCAGGTGAACTGGCGGTGAGAACGTATTTAGTAACCCGCTGAAAGCGGCAGAAAGGGAAATAATGGGAATAAGTGCATACGGGATCGATCTGGGATCCAGCAATATAAGGATATATAACGGAAATGATGACAAGTTCATGATGGAAAAGAATATGATCGCCATAGAAGGACGTGATACCCTTTTGGCATACGGCGATTCTGCTTTTGATATGTATGAGAAGGCACCGGATAATATCACGGTTTCTTTCCCGGTAGTGGACGGCGTGATAGCTGATATCAGGAATATGGATACACTGGTACATTTTTTCATCAATGACCTGTGCAAAGGCTCCATAAAGCCTGCAGATTATTATATTACGGTTCCGAATAATATTACCGAAGTAGAGAGAAGAGCATTCTACGATCTTGTACTGGACAGCAATGTACGCGCCAAGAAGGTTTATATCGTTGAAAAAGCTGTTGCGGACGGTATCGGTATGGATATAGATGTAAAGACCAGCCAGGGTGTATTCATGGTCGATATAGGATATCAGACTACGGAAATCTCACTTTTATCCCTAGGAGGAATCGTAGCTTCAAGGCTTATCAAGGTGGGCGGTCAGAAGTTTGATGAGGCCATAAAGGCGGCGGTGAGAAAAGAATACAGCCTGATGATAGGAAGTAAAACCGCAGAAAAGCTAAAGATTGCAATGCGTGATGTGCAGGCTACAGGACAGGGGGCTATTGTATATGGCCGTGACATTGTCATGGGGCTTCCCGTTGAAAAACAGATCGATACAGAGCTTATATTCGAGAGTATGAGAGAAAATATCGATCAGATAATCGATAATATCAAGCAGATCCTTGAACGGACTCCACCTGAACTCGGCGCAGACATTTATCATAATGGCATATACCTTACCGGAGGCGGATCCCAGTTAGCGCATCTTCCGGATATGATAGCAGATGCAACAGGTCTTATCGTTAATGTATCGGATGAGCCTGTGGCTACCGTTGTAAGTGGGCTTAAGAAGATCATGCATGAAAAACGGTATGCATCTTTAGCTGTTTCCGTTGAGGGAAATAAGTAATGCCCATAATAAAAAAGAAACCGGAACGAAAAAAGATCCCCGGAAAATATCTGTTGCTCATAGTTACGATCATTTGCTTAGGGCTTATGATCATGACTTTTTCTATGGATATTCAGGGCAATGCCCTGAACAGTGTCGCAGGTTTTGTCATTGTTCCTTTCCAAAAGGGCATGACAAATCTAAGCTCCATGATAGTAGATTCCCTGGAACAGAAAAAAACGATAGAAGAGCTGCAGGCTGAAAATGCTGCACTAAAAGATGAGATAAATACGCTGAACAGTGAAAACACTCTCCTTATGCAGGATTATTATGAGCTGACTTCCTTAAGAGAACTTTTTGAGCTTGATAACACTTATTCGGAATATGATAAGGTTGGGGCCAGGATCATAGCTGCCGGCAGCGGCAACTGGTTTGATTCTTTCATAATCGATAAAGGCAGTGCAGACGGCATAGCTGTCGATATGAATGTGATCGCAGGTTCTGGTCTGGTAGGCATAGTGACCGAAGTAGGTACAAACTGGGCCAGAGTAAATACCATTATAAACAATGATGCAAATGTCAGTGCCAAGGTCCTGCATTCCCAGGACAACATGGTGGTATCAGGCAGCATGGAGCTAATTGAAAACGGTGTTATATCATTCTCAGGACTGCTTGATGATGACAATAATGTAAACAGCGGAGACAAAGTGGTAACATCAAATATCAGCTCCAAATATCTCCCCGGCATAATGATAGGATATATAGATACTGTAGACTATGATGCCAACAATATGACCAAGTCCGGCTATATCACACCGGTAGTGGATTTCAAACACTTATCCGAGGTCCTTGTCATCACCGAGCTGAAGCAGACACCGGATTAAAAACTATGAATATCAAGAAATGGTTGACAGGATTCGTTTTATTATTGTTTTTCTTTTCACTGCAGACAGTAGTCTTCAGATATGTTCCCTTTGGGCGTTCACTGCCTAATCTGCTCCTCATACTGACTTGTGTCTACGGTCTGATGAGGGGAGAGCAGGCCGGCATCATAACCGGTTTTTTCTGCGGGCTTTTACTTGACGTTTTTTTCATGGACATACTGGGTTTTTATGCAATGCTCTATGCTTACATAGGCTTCTTTAACGGGCTTGCCCACAAGCTCTATAATAAGGATGACTATAAGCTGCCACTGTTAGCGCTTATTGTGTCGGATGTGATGTTTCTGATACTTAAATATTTTTTTGCTTATGCGCTGCAGGGAGATTTCAATTTTAAATTTTATCTGAAGGGGATCTTTTTGCCGGAACTGGTATTCACTCTTGTGTGCGGTGTCGTGATCTATCCGCTGCTTTTACTGCTGGAGGAAAAATTCGTAAACTATGTCCCCGATAAAAAAACAAAGGAAAGTGAGGAAATTATCTGATGTTTGAAGAGATCAGATCACGGATAGTAACATTTCTCACCTCCAGGTTTCTGCTGCCATTTATTATGATCGGTATATTTACGATCGTCCTCATCACCAAAATTTTTTCGCTGCAGATTGTAAACGGTGACTATTACCGCTCAAATTTTACACTCAGCATTGAAAAGCAGGTAAGTCTTCCCAGTACCAGAGGAAATATCTATGACCGTAATGGAGTGCTTCTTGCATATAATGAGTTAGCTTATTCCGTGACCATAACCGATACCATAGAATCAGGAACATCCAAAAACAGACAGCTTAATGACATAATAATCAAGACTGTAAGGATAATCGAAAAGAATAACGATTCCATAATCAGTGATTTCGGTATTTATATCGACGAAAACGATAATTACTGCTTTTCATATTCAGGCACAAAGCATCAGCGTTTTCTGGCAGATATATACGGCAAATCCATGATCTCTGACTTAAGTTATGAGCAGCGTACAGCTAATCCTGACGAGGTAATGAGCTATTTGTGCTCAAAATCAAAATATGGGGTGGGCACATACTCTGAGAAAAACGGCTCCACATCCGGTTTCATGGCAATGATGGGTTATTCCAAGAAGGAGATGCTTGATATTGTCATAATCAGATACAAAATGAGCCTGAACGCTTTCCAAAAATATATTGCTACCACTGTCGCAACGGATGTCAGCGAGGAGACCGTTGCGGAGATAATGGAAAATGAAAATCTTTTACAAGGAGTGACCATCGCTGAAGATACCATA
>CAMOJK010000028.1 GCA_946616835.1 uncultured Lachnospiraceae bacterium | reverse complement strand
AGCTTTTTACAGAGAGCAGCTTTCCTGTCATGTGATAGGCATAACGGGAAGTGTTGGCAAGACCAGCACCAAGGAAATGGTAGCATCAGTCTTATCTCAGGGGATGAAGGTCTGTGCCACTGAGGGCAATCATAATAACGAGGTGGGAGTGCCTCTCACTATCCTTCGTATAAGAGAAGATGATGAATGCGCCGTAGTGGAAATGGGCATAAACCATTTCGATGAGATGACCAGGCTTTCCCATATCGCAAGACCTGATACTGTGCTGATCACAAATATCGGCGAGTGCCACCTGGAAAACCTAGGTGACAGGGATGGCGTATTGAAGGCAAAATCGGAAATATTCGAGTACTTTACAGGAAAAGGGGGCATCATCCTCAATGGTATGGATGACGAGCTTGATACAATAACAGAAGTGAAGGGAATCAAGCCAATAAGGTTCGGCTTTTCAGGAATGACGGAGGGACGCGCGCCTGACTACAGGGCAGACAATGTGAAGGATTGCGGACTGTACGGAAGCGATGTGACCATAAAGGGACCGAAGGCTTTCAGGATCAATGTACATATCCCGCTGTCCGGTGATCACATGATACTCAATGCTACTGCTGCGGCAGCAGTGGGAAAGCTGTTAGGGCTAAAGGGCAAGCAGATAAGGATCGGTATAGAATCCGTAAAGGCAACAGGCGGCAGGAGTAACATAATAAAGTCCGGCAAGCTTACCATAATAGACGACTGCTACAATGCTAATCCTACATCTGTCAGGGCTGCCATAGATCTTTTATGCAAGGCTGAGGGCAGGAAGATGGCGGTACTTGGTGATATGTATGAGCTGGGGGGACATGAGAACAAGCTCCATGCTGATATAGGTACTTACGCAAAGGAAAGAGGCGTGGACGTGCTGATCTGTGCAGGACCGCTATGTAAGTCCATGGCAGAGGCTTTTGACGGTTCTCTCTGGTACAAGGATACTGACGAGGTGTGCCGCATGATAAGAAGGCAGGTAAGAGCCGGAGACACGATTCTCATCAAAGCTTCCCACGGCATGCATTACGAGAAAGTGGTAGAGAGCATAACGTAAGAATGTTACTATAAAAGCAAGCGTTCCTTTAATAGTAAAAAGGGGGTAGATCAATGCGGCTTATAGAGCTTACATGTCCAAGATGTGGGGCTTCCATTACCCGTGGAATTAATGGCAGAATAGCAACCTGCGAATACTGTGATAATCAGTTCTTTATAGAAGGAGAGATTCCCGGAAGCACTCCGGAGAACACTCAGAGGTCAGATGAACAGCCAAAAGCAGCGGCACCTTCCAGTGATGTTCCCATAGAACAATATGCTGAAGAACTTTGCAAAAAATTTCTTGCAAATAATGATGCGGCTGTTTTTGAGGATACACCCAAGACACGTATCGGACTTGGGATAAAAAATGGCGATACTGTATTTCTGATCCATGATGATACCCTTTTCCACTCCGGAAAAAACGGATTTGCCATTACAAACAGAGGCTTGTACTGCCGCGAGATAATGGAAAAAACAATGTTTACTGACTGGGATACTCTTAGATTATCCTCTGCTCCCAGAGTCGATGGCAGCTGCATCTGTTGTGGAGGAAGAAAAGTAGTCTATCTGACCGGCAAGGAAGGTTTACTGCACGGAGAACTTTTAAACCTTTACAAGGACCTATATAGACATGTTGGCGGTGAAGGCTGAATCTAAACTGTTATGGATAAAATGCCCCCATCAGAACCGGAAGGTTATAACAATTGCGGAATAGCATTAAAAAAGGACTATCACATTCGGTGCATAGTCCTTTTTAAATCTTATACAAGTGCCTTGTTCTTATTATATGTTTCTATCATCTGTGCTCTGACGTTTTCTGTCAGGGTTTTTCTTTCTTCCCTGGACATTGCCGGTACATCGATAGGGGGAAGATACTCTATTACTACATGCACCGGTTTTAGCATAGGCGCATGATTTTCAAGTATGTCCGGAGTGTTGTTCAGCACTATGGGTACGATCTTGCACTTGGCCATTTCTGCTATCTTGAAGCTTCCTTTGTGAAAGGGCAGCATGTCCTCGTCAGACTTGTTTCTGGTGCCCTCTGGGAATATAGCCATCGATATGCCATCCTGGATGTTCTTGGCAGATCTTTTTATGACTTTCATTCCCTGACGAAGATTTCCTCTGTCAAGGAATTCGCAGTGCAGGAACATCATCCATGTGCTGAGTGTAAGGAATTTGTTCATTTCTTTTTTGGAAATATACCCCGTAGGTCTCGGAACCTTGATATAAGTAAGGACTATATCGAAGATGCTGCGGTGGTTTATTACATAGAGCACGGCTTCATCTTTCGGAACATTTTCCAGCCCTATAACAGTTTCCTTCACCCCGGCTATCTTTACTACTGTACGGAATGCGCTGTTTACTATGCTCAGGCTTTTCTTATCGCATCCCTCCTTATCAACGAAACTGTAGAGCAGCATGACAAGCTGTATTGGAATTGAAACTGTCAGGAATATGGCAATGAATATTCCGGCTATTATTATTCTTATCATTTTGAAATCTCCCTAATCAGGTAAATTTTACCGTAACATTATTCCTGTGATCTCAGCAATATACATGGTATGAATGGAATCATTGTCATACCACTGCTTTACGATGTCGTCATTTATTGAATCAAGGGCGATATCCTGTCTGCACATTGTCTGGCAGAGCAGTACAAAGGAAGATTCGGCAAAATAAGGAAGTCCGTTCTCTTTTATTATGTTCAATCCGCTCTTGGCAATCTTATCTTCGTCTCTTCCCGATACTTTGCCAAGATACTGCTGTGTCTCCCTGAAGTTTTTCGGATTGAGGAAATTTACGGAAAAGCATCCGGCTTCATCGACAAATTCCTTAGTAAATCTGGTCTGCCTGATGTAAACGGTAGCAGTAGGTTTGTTCCATATAGTGCCCGCTGCTCCCCAGGATGCGGTCATGGCATTTACGGATCCATCGGCCTTGGCAGCACAGATCTCAGCCCATCCTTTGTCAAACATTGTAAAAGGGTTGCCAACAAAATGTGCGACGTCTATCTTTTTTAATTCACTCATACTATGTACCTCCAATGAAATGTATTGGTAACTGTTCAGAACAGCCGCTTGTATTATACCATAATCGCACTGCCCCTGCTATTACGGCTTGTCTTGCGGGGATCACTCCTTATCCGTTCCTGAAGGAGCTTTTACGGTCTTGTAATACCTGCAGGCATGCTCAAGGTTCTCCCGTACTTTCAGTGCGGCCCGTAGAGCAGTTTTATTTTTTGCATCCGATGATGAAATAATGATAACATCCCTGCAGTATTCGGTTGCAAAGAGTACGATTCCGTTAAATGTGGATCGCACATTTATGACAACCCATTCGTCTTTAGTGTCTGAACTTATATTGCAGGATTTCAGTATGTTCGGTCCGGGTTTGCGGGGGGCAAGGTTTCGTCCGAATACATCTACTATAGTATTCATCATATTTGGGGCAGATGCATTTACCAATAATGGGAAAGCTAAGGTTTCTCCTGCATACATCACCGGATGTTTGCTGCGGTAGTCGGATTTGGAGGCGCTTATCTGATCAGCCTCTTTACCATAGTAGCCGGAGTATTCTTTCAGTGCTTCCTCAGATGCATCTACTGGTTCTATGGTGTCCATACGGTCTATACGGAGATTCTGTATGTTTTCATAATCTTTTACACCGGCAATACAGTAGTAATATCCGTTACTCCATATTATTTTTAAAGGGCGTATGGTTTTGGGTTTTTCATAACCGCTTTTGGGAACAAGCTGTAATTTTGCGTTGTACGTACAGTAGGTTATCTCAGCCAGTTGTCTTTTTTTTATGATATGTGCGAGGTCGCTTATGTGTCTGAGTACCGTCGTGTCACTATCCTTAAGCTCTCTGTCTGCGAGAGTAGGGATATAGGCCATAAATTCATTGGATAAAGGTCTTATGGATCCAAGTTTGTCGGAAATTTTCTTTATATCATCCACTGAGAAAAAGTTGTAGGTTTCGATAGCGTCATACAGAGTTTTTAATTCACTTTCCAGGATAGTGGATTCATAGTAGTAGAGCTTATTCCGCTCACTTTTCCCGTTGCTTCCGGAAGTGTCTTTTTCATTCTCTGACAGAACCGGGATATTTACATACTCTGTGGAGCCGTCTTTATGTGTGATGCGGGTTACGCAGCGCAGGTAGAATCCGGTGTTGAAGGTATCCCTGATGTCTTCAGGTTCTGTCAGTTCATGAATGTCATTCCTTCTGAACAGGTCTAAATAGTTATCATCCATCAGGGCAGCAAGCATTTTGCTCACGGTAGTGTGCGCTATTGGTGTTCTGTTGAAAGGAATATAAAAAGTATCGTTGAGCCTGTCAGTGATCTGCTGCAGTGTAAGAGGGTTGTTGCGGTCGCTGTAGTTTTTCAGTGTGAGTATGAGATAAAGTATATTGTTTCGTGATGATTCGGTTTTCGGCATGGTTCTCCTTTATGTTTTTGCATATCGCTGTTCACTCGTTATTCATTCCGGGTTTATTTAACTAAGCTGTTGCCCTATTTCTCACAAATGAGATGTGCAATATTACACATACTCTTATTATATCATTTTTTCAGAAAACAGAGCAGTTGGAACTCTCAATGGAAAATAGAATAGGAATGGGATAAATATGTCCCTATCAGACGGAATATTTTCAGGTACTGTAACGGTATCGGGAGCAGGAAAGGAAGGAGAGATATGGCAATAAGCAGACTGTTAAATAAAACAGATACGGAAAGCGTTCAGGCAGAAAAGATATCTCCGGAAACAGAGGAGAAGCTTTCGGAAATTGAGGCGCATCCGGAAAAATACAGAGTAAAGAATGTCATTGATGAACTCAGACAGAAAAAAGCTTCGGGCAGAGCCTGTCCCAAGGAGCAGATATGGATTGCCGGGAAGCCCGGAATACAGGACTCTTGTTTTGATGTGGATAGTAGGTTGTATGTATGCAGTATGACACCGATGGTATTTGCGGTTTTGACGGAACCGGCGGAGCTTGTTCCGTGGATCCTTAAGACCGTTAAAGGCAGTTCAGCGGAAAGTTTTGCTGCTCCTGTTTTCTACACAGTGTATAAAAAGGATGATCTTTCGGATGATGGATATCCTTTCCCGTGTACTGCCAGGTTTGAATTGATGAACTGTTTTGTTGATCCATGCGCTGCCATTCTGGGGGCTTATTGCGTGGATAGTAAAAATGAAATGGCGCTTTGGTTTTCAATCCTGAAAGCCTACGGAAAGGACAGGGGTAAAAACTGGCTGTCTGTTCTGCCGATAGTACAGGATTTCAGTTTTGAATTTAACTTCTATCGATGTTTTCCTGCACTGTCAACATGTGTGGATCCCGTAAAGCTGGTGGAACTTTTGCTCTATATTAAAAAACGCGACAGTGCCATGTATGTGGAAATGATGTCTGCGTTTGTATATATTTCCGCTCTAATCTGCGGTCTGGATAATGCAGATGACAGGAACAGTTTTACAGATAATATGAAAAGGCTTTACCTTGACGAATTCGGTGATGAGAAAATGTTTTGGAATATTTTCCTGAAAAAAAGAGCCAGTCATACAAATGATGCATTCATGTGGAATCCTTTCGGCAGTCCTGACAATGATCATCCATATGCCGGAGTGTGGAAAAAGATCACCGGCCGAAAGCTCTTTCTGGATGCAGATGCGCTTGACCTGGGAGTTTTATATTTGGATGCGGAAGATTCATCCGGCGCTATCCCGCCTTTTGGGTTTAATCGTAACGAATATATTACCGATGAAGGAATGCTCACCGGTTATCTCCTGATGGACTTAGTCAGAAACGCGGAAATGGCAGTATATGGAAAATATCCGGGGAAAGCTGTATTTGACATGAAATACATTCTGAAGGAGGGAACTGAGGAACTGGTGCTGATGGCATTAAAGAAGGATTTTATCAGAAAGGAAGACATGGATGTGTGCTTCAGGTACATAAAGGAAATGGGAAAACGCGGCATCGCACCTGCGCTGGTTCTTAAGCAGAATGGTGAATGGCCCTCGCATTATGAAGGAGAAAGGATAGCAAAGTCTGTAAAAAGACGGAGGAAGATTTATGAGTAAAAGGATTTTTCGCAAGGAATTGACACCGCTTAAGTCAAGGAATAAGGCTGTCAGGGAAGCGCGTGAAAAAATAGAGGGGTCAATGCGGCGGATAAAGCGCAAATACCCGGCGCTTGTGGAAGCGCTGAATTATCTGGAACCGGCACCGGTGGAAGAAGATATAAAAGGACTGTGTACCGACGGAAAAAAACTGTTTTTTAATCCGAAAGACATATCTGAAAGAACATCTGAAGGGATGCTCTACTTTCAGATACTGCATATCATATTCCATGGTCTCCTGGGGCATTTTGAAAAAGGATCGGCCTATGATCACAGGGCACTTTCATGGGATGTGATGGACCTGCAGGTGATGCGGGCCTTTAATGAATCCGGAATATCGACTTCTGAAGCGGGCTGTTATGGAAATATATTTTACGGATTTCCGGATGTCCGGGGTATGTTTGAAGACGAAAGCGGTTTTTCACTGTATTACAAGGCCTCAAAAAATCCGGTGATCCAGACAGATATAAAGAGAAAGATAAAAAATATAAAAAGAAATGCACCGCTGGCCGGACTGGATGATCATACCACCTGGGCGCTGCCGAGGCTGGAACTTGAGATTCAGCCGCTGCCGGATGCAGGCAATCCCGGAAATAAGAACGGCGCAGGCGGATGGTCGCAGATAATTATCTCACTGGCTGGTAAAGGATCGAACGGAATCACGGGATTTAGTCCCGGTGACCTGGAGAAGGCCATTGCAAGAGCCATAAGGAGCTCGGGGGCAAAGTGCTGGGGACAGAGTGCCGGCGGACGGTGCGGAGAAGAAGTCATGGCTGAAGATGAAGCGCTTATGGATTACAGGGATCTCATAAAGGAAGCAGTATCAAGTATGGAAATCTGCAGGGAGTCTGACGAGATAGATACAGCGCTTTATGAATACGGTCTGGATCTGTATGGTGATGTCCCTATCATAGAACCTCTGGAGCAGAAATATGAAAGCCGGATATCGTCAGTTGTGATAGCTGTAGATACCAGTGGTTCCTGCATGAACAGGCTTAAGGATTTCTGGACGGAAACCCTTGAAATATTCCGTGAGATATCTATGCAGGCTTCAATAGAAAGACTGCATTACCTGGAATGTGATACGGAAATCTGTGAGGAAAAAGAGTACTGCTCAGTAGAGGAGCTGGCGGCAACAGGAAACAGGACTCACAGTTTTAAGGGGTATGGAGGGACAAGCTTTATTCCTGTCTTCGGGAAAATACAGGAATATGTGGACACAGGGGAAAAAATCGATTTCATGGTCTATTTTACCGACGGTGAAGGCGATTATCCGGCTGAGGATCCGGGATACCCGGTATACTTTGTGTTTTCTGATAAAGAGGAAGTGGAGTTTACAGACAGTTACAGACCTGAGTGGATAAGGACGATGGTACTGGACGGAGCAGCAAAATAAAGGAGGAGTAAAAATGTTCGATCTTTACAAGGATTTTTACACGGGAAGGATACCCTATCTTACGCTGGAGAACAGGCCTTTTGGGGGATACAGCGCAGAGATGATAGTTCTAAAGAATGGAAACCAGTCTTCGTTTTTTGAGACTTATTCCAAACCCCTGGAGGAGTGCCTTATCAGGTACAGGAGGAAAAATGATGGACAGGAGTTTGATCCGGATGTACTGAATATGCGGGTGCTCCTTGTCAGCAATGATGTCAACTGGGTGCGCAAATCTGCCATGTGTCTTGCGGACAGTATAGAAACAGGTGCTTATGAGGAAGAGGATGATTTCGCATACGATGATGATCCGGATATGGATTCGGTCAGCAGTATAGTGGAGATTGAACTGGGGCGCGATCTGGCTGACGAGAGGGTGGCGGGAAATCCATACATCATCAAGACACAGACAGTGCTTGCCGGTGCAGAGGCATTTAAGGTTGGAGGAGTGCTGTTCAGGGGGCTGGAGACAGGGAATCTGGCTGGCCAGTGCGCAGCCATATCAGGGGTTCATAAGCAGAATATTTTTGTGGGAATAAGTGCTGATATGGTGGGACTTCCGGAGATACAGCGTCTTGTCCTGGAAAGAGGTTTTGATATGGTGGTGCTTCCGGATGTGGACAGCGCATATTACAGAAAGATATCCGATGAGCTTGTGGATTACGGCGGGGTAGCATTTGAAAGTGACGCGCTTAAGGAGACTGTCATCAGCTCCGTAATAAAGAAATGCGGACGATACATCAGTGAAGAGTGCATAAGTAAGGCTCTTTCTGATGCCAGACTTCGGATGGAGGGTACGGATAAAGTTTTCAGAGCATGCCATTTCCCTGAATATGTAAACACGGATTCATACAATGCATATGAGAAATTAAACAGGATGACAGGGCTTGCTAATCTCAAGGAGGCCGTTAAGGAATACATAGCTATAAAGAAGGAAGCAAAGAATAATCCTATGGCAGAACCCGAATGCAGGCATAAGATCTTTGAAGGTAATCCCGGCGGCGGAAAGACCATGGGAGCAGGACTTTTTTCGGAAATCATGGCGGCTGAAGGAATTTCCAACGGTACCTTTGTAGTGGCTTCGAGAAAGGACATAATAGGCGAGTATGTGGGACATACTGCACCAAAGGTGGAAAAGCTTTTCAGGGACGCTTCAGGCGGAGTTCTGTTTGTGGATGAGGCCGGATTTTTCCTGGAGGAAGGCAGCGGCGGCTTTGTAAAGGAAGCGATAAAGGAGTTTGTCAGGTACATGGAGCTTTGCAGGGACGTTACGGTAATTTTTGCCATGTATCCCGGAGAAGCAAGGAAATTCCTTGGACTCGACCAGGGGCTATCTTCAAGGATATCATCAACGGTCAGGTTTGATGATTATTCGGAAAAGGAACTGGCGGCTATATTCCGCGGGATGCTTGAGTGCAAAGGATACACTGTGCCGGGAGCAGTGATCAGAAATGCCGGAAGGTTCTTAATGAAGCTTAAGGCTGAAAAAAACGGACGCTTCGGAAATGCCAGAGAGGCAAGGAAACTGGCAGATGCAGTGATCATAGCTGTTTCACTGAGGCATGCAAAGGAATCGCCAGAAAAATGGGACAGCAGCGTAAAGAATTCAGATCTGCGGGATGCCATAAGGAAGATGGAAGATGAGACAGCTACGGGCAGGTCAGTGGATTATGGTTTTTCAAATCATAAACCTGCAGGGAGGTGTGCAAATGCTTTTTGAGGATGTTAACGAACTGACACTTGAGGGCGTGCTTGCAGCAGTATCCGGAGAAGATGCGGATGGGTGTGTGTATGTGGATCTTAATGACAGGAACAGTTACAGTCTCATCCTGGATTACTTTTCCGAGCCTAAGTGTTTTTCCGATATGGAGGAATTCTTTGGACGGATAGAATATTTCCGATCATCAGGAAATGTGAGGAAGGACAAACTCATGGACAGGCTGCTGGATATCTGCGTCGAGAGAAATGAAAGGAATGCCGGGATCCGTTTCTTTAAAGATATACTTGAAAAGGGGCTTGTGGAAAAAACGGATACTTCAATGTGTGTAAAGAAGATGCGGGCTAAAGGATGCTATTACCTCATTCCGCTGATGGTGCTTAAGGATGCGGGGGAGTTTGGAACCTGCAGGTGAAATTCTAATACCTTCCCATTGTTATATATTGCTGACTTACTCACCCCGACAGAATGTCTGACGGCGGAAACCGAACAGATTGAACAGAAATAAAAAAAAGAACAAAAATAAGAAAAGGATAAAAATAAGAAAAAAGGAGAGATGATCATGAGGGATATGAGATCGGAACAGACAAGCTACAATGTAACAGAAGCAAAGAGCGAGGTTCTTTCAGGCATAAAGGCCTATATGGCAAAGGATAAGAGAGGAAAATATTATTATGATGTGGTAAATAAGCTGCCGTTTTATCTTGAGGGACCTCCCGGAATAGGAAAGACGGAGATCGTGAAGCAGATAGCAGAAGAGCTGGGTATAGGATTTGTCAGCTTTTCCATAACACATCACACCAGGAATTCCATGATAGGTCTCCCTGTTATAGAAAATCTGGATAACGGAAGTAAGTACACCGAATATACCATGTCGGAGATAATCGCGGCAGTCATGCGAGAAAAGAAAAAAGGGGCTAAGGAGGGGATACTTCTTCTGGATGAATTCAACTGTGCTTCCGAAACCATCATGCCTGTAATGCTGGCCTTTCTCCAGACCAGGAATATAGGTTTATACCGGCTTCCTGATGAGTGGGCCATAGTGCTCTGCGGCAATCCGTCTGAATTCAATGACAGCGCAAAAAGGTTTTCGGCAGCTATTACGGACAGGGTGAGGAGGCTTGACATTGTGCCTGATGCAGACTGTTTTCTGAGCTATGCAAAAGAAATGGATTATCATCCGTTGGTTTTGAAATATCTGGAGCTTTTTCCGGAGAATCTTTATCATGTGAAGAATGACAGGAAAAATTGCGAAACCGTTACGGCAAGAGGCTGGGAGAACCTGTCCCATACCATAAAGGCTTATGAGGAATGTGGAGTGGATCTCACCCTTAAGACCATAATGCAGTTTATAAAATCCTACACCATCGCTTCGGATTTCTGGACATATTACTGGCTTAATAAGAATTCATTCTCTGAGGAGCAGATGCAGCAGGTAATTAACGGAAAGTATACGGAGGAGCTGGTGGAATCCTTTAGAGAGGGGAATACGGAGTTCATAAACAGCGCCGTGGAGATAATAGAAAAGGGGTTGACAGCGACCATGGCCTACGAGACTTCCGGAACCATGTCTAAGAAAATAAGCAATGTGTTCGGATTCCTGGACAGGATAGGAGCCGGGGCAAACGGACGGGAAAAGTTTTTCTTCTATATCACGGAAACGGACGGCCTGTTGGATGCTGTCCGCAAATCGGGAAATGCAGACTACCTTGCAGAGGCCAGGAAGATATACGGAATGACAGCGTGACGCAGCAAACGACAAAACGAAAAGAGTTTTGTCGTTTGCTATGTATATTGGAAGGGGTGATTTTATGATCAGCTTAAGTATCGAAAATGAGATAACCTTGAGGAATTATAGCTTAAAAGCATTTATGTTAGGAAAAGATAGCAGTGAGATACTGCATGATTTTTTATCTCATATAGATTCATTACATTCAATTATATTAAATGACGAAGTTGGTATAGTAGACTGTAATAGTAATACATATTCAGATACGGGCATAATTAAAATTGATGGAATGGATGTAATGGCATCATTCTTTACTAAAAATAAAGGAAATGAATTTAATGTTATAACAGCAGAAGGATTACTTTTTCATGAAAAAATAAATCATGTTTATCTGTTGTATTCCGAAAGGAAATTTATAGGATACCTGTTTAAGCTGGTAAGAATGTTTAATGGCTGTTTTGGCGGAGTTCCGGATACGCCTGCTTATATATTTTATGATCGGCATGATTTATATATAAACAAGTTCATTGTTGAAAATGAGGAACTAAAAGAATACAGAATATGTGAAATAGAAGAGCTCGTACATTTGAACACAGTACGCGTAAAGAATAGAAAGTATTATGGGTTTAATATAGATGATGGCGATATTATTAGTGTGATGAACAGTATAATATATGACTGAATAAGAAAATAGCGTTGCTGGTCAGTGGATAGGAATGAAGGCGATGCCGGATGCTTCGGTGCGCGGGAGGACAGTGTGGGTATGCTAACGTGGTAGATGTATGGTAAAATATAGTGTATTTTGATAATATTCACAACCCGTCAATCTTGGTGGAGCGTGAATTATTGTTTGAAAAAAGGGTGCTAAGTGAGAGGATAATAATTACGATGGAAAAAATGGAAAAAAGTGGTTTTATTGGATTAATCAGTGATAAAAATAAACTCTCATGTATTTTCAACAGAGAAAATACAACAGGCCAGCTTGGCTTTGCGGTACTCAACGATTATTTTTCTTCAAAACTGTTTCCGGGAATCAGTACATTAATGCCAAATTTAGTATATTGTTACATTATTTTTTCTATAATTGGGGTAGAAAAAGAGGAAGACTTAGATTATAAAAAGATTAATGAAATGCTGGCTGAGATAACCACTAAGGAACTTAAGGGAAAGTCTTTAGCAAATATGCAACTGGGATTTCATGGAAATGTTGCTGAAAATGTATTCGGAACTTATCGAGGGTTTATGGAACGATATGGTTTTTTTGAAAAAGATGAACAAAAGATTCCGGGCAAATTAAATAAAGAATATGCAGAATTCAAAACTAATAGGAAAGAGAAATCCAGATATAAGGAAATACGTGATTTTTTTAAGAATAAACAAAGAGATGATATTGAGATCAGTCCGGCATTAGGTGATTACGAAAAAAGGGATATGATACAGCGTTGTCTGACTGCGTCAGGTATGCAATATGACTTGAAGGATAATAAAGGATTTATTATAAGGTCAATTAATAAAGATGCAACCCCATCGTTATTTGATTTAGCAGTACTTAAATATGCATGTTTATGTAAGGAAAATAATGAATTTGAATATAGATTCGTAAAAAAAACAGCGGCAGCGTCTGAAACGGTATTCGATATACCGGTATTTGAGAGTCTCGGAGAAACATTTCGTATTAAAATCAATGGAAAGGAATTGAGGAAACATTATCCGGATCTGTACGGGTACTATGAGGCGGCGAGGTTTTCAACGGTAATGCAGTATTATATTAAGTGTCGCAGCAATCAGCTGATCAGGGCCGAAAAAAGAAGGATTCGTGGTGAAAGCAACGAATCGGAAAATGATAATGCTGAGAATCTGATCTTAAAGTCTAACTGGGAATGGAATGAAGAACAATTGGATAGAATGACAAAATTATTTGAGGACAAAAGTGCATGCAAAGATAAGATGCAGTGTCTTCGAAAAATTTATGAGTCAATAAAAAATAATAAAGGAACGGACAAAATAATTTTGAGAATAATCCATGAAAGTGATTCGTCGGGAGAAACCGGATGGAACAGAGGAGAAAGCACAGAATATCTGGATACATATCGTTGGGAGTATCGTCCTAAGCACGATAGTAAGGATGATTCCAATATACAAAATAACAATAAACGAAATAACAATAAACAAAATAAGATTTTTGAAAGAAAGCCTGGAAAGAATACAAAATGTGCATCTTATTTTGTTGGAGAACTATGCAGATGAATAATACTGAAAAGATGAATTTAATTGACACATTCAGTTTAAGTAGCTTCCAGGAAGACCATAATGTAAAGGACTATGAAGTAAAAGCGGCCTTGTTTTTAACATATAGTCTCAAACCGAGGGTAATACTTGCGTTGATGCATGAGCTGTTTTATCAGGAGTGTAACGATTCAGAAGATGAGAACTCTAGCAGGGATGAGGCTCAGGCTTTGCTTGATAATATTGTTAAAGAACTGTTGAATCGGGAAGTTGAAAACAAACAGGATACTTTAAAGAATAAGTTTGCTGTCTACTACAACAATGGTAGTCGATCGACGGAGTCAAAGTATTCCATTGCGGATGCTGTGGCATTGCAATTTGCCTACCCGGTTGACATGGGAAAAGCCAGTTTTCATCCAAAGGTATATATAGCGATATATGGTCCGAAAGACAATGGTGAGAATGCGGAATGCAAAACATATTGTCGAATAATGATAGGAAGTCATAATCTTTCTGATTCGAATGCACTTGAATATGGTTATTGCTTTGACAGAAGCATCAGGAAGTCCGGGGATAATTCCCTGAAGAAGTCTGATTGGAGGTGGCTGGATTCGCTTCTTAGGGAAAATAATGAAAAACCATTTTTTATAATGGATCAAATTGGAAAAAAACTGGACTTTGACAGTCTGTCGGTTGCTAAAGAAATCATGAGCTATGAATACTGTGAAGAAGAATTTCCTGAAATATTAACTCAGTTTGGTGAAGAGTTTGAAAACAAGTTTGAAAACAAAGAAATATCAAGGATTTTTTCACCGTTTATTACTGGAGGAATGGTGAATAAACAAAAAGGTCCAGAAATATACACGACAGCATTTGAACTGAAAAAGAAAGGATTTGAGCTCGCTAATAAAGGGGAGGAAGGGGCCCGGAGTTTTTTTATTTTTTCACCGGATGAAAGTTCGGATGCGTCCAAATATTCCATACCTCATTATAAATTGTATCATATCGGAAACGAGGTATATGTAGGCTCTCTTAATTATACTGAAAGTGCTTTTAAAAGAAATAAAGAAGTTCTGGTCAAAATATCAGAGAAAAATATAGAAGAATTTGAGTCTGCTATAAATGTTAATGATCCTGAAAAATGCTGGTACAAAAAGAAGTACTATAAGCACAGCGATTTGAACAAAGAAACTGAATCGGATTTATATGAAAACTTTAGGAACTGGATACGCTCTTTTTTCTCAATAGGACATATAAAGCTTTCTGCTACAAAAAAAGATGACGGAATTATTTTATCATTTGATGTTGAATCACCCGAAAACAGTATTGAAAAAGAAACTGTATGGGCTGCGATCAAAGGGGGGAAGGGGGATGATGTTCCTAATGATTTTAATATCTATATGTGTCCTGAAAATATAGATGATCAAAAGTCAATTTTCGAAATCAATGATTTAAATAAGAAAACTGAATGGACACTTGAAGGGGATAAGGCTGATCTGCTTCGAAGCAGTACAATATATTTCTATCTGGAGTTAAATGGGGATCATTATCCGCCTTACTGTCGATCATATCCATTGGATGATGAAAGTAAAATACTGAATGAAAAGGTTAATATGGCATTAAGTGTAGATTGGCTCTTGATGGCATCGGGGGAGTATAGTGCATCTGAAACAACCAGAGGAGATAGTGGCAAACATGTATTATCAACAGCTGGTTTTAAAAGATGTTTTTCAATTGAAAGTCTTGACAAGATTCTGAGGGCTTCGACAAAGGAAAGAGATATGAAGCTTAAAAAACTCCAAAGAAGGATAAATGTCCTGGAGGGGATCTGTAAAAATGAGGAGTATCAAGAAAAAGTGTTCGAAAAGCTGGGATGTATGCCAGCAGATATTATTGTTTGGGGGAAAATGATAGAACAGAGTCATACTGTTTTAAAATGCTTTGGCAAGGAATCAGACAATGGTTAAAAATGGGGGACAGGTGTGAAAATGGATAGTTATACAGATTACCAGAAAAAAACAATTGCGCATATTCTGGACAGGTTTCAGGCAAAACCACCTGCAAGACGCATGCTTTGTTCGGATGAGGTTGGACTTGGGAAAACCTTTGTGGCTAAGGGCGTTATATGGGGAACTGCGTTGAAATGTCTTAAGGAAGGAAAAGACAGGCTTGATGTGTTGTATCTTTGCCCAAACTTAAATATTGCTGATCAGAATAAAAGAGAATTGGGGATACAGGCTGAAGAAGGAAGCAAGGCGCTTTCGAAAAAGACGCTTTCGAAATTGGAAAACAGATCGACAATGCTTTATCTACAGGTTTTGAGGGATGAAAATAAGTCCATTTGTGGGAAGGACCTGTGTGGGTTATATGAGGCTGCAACTGGAAAAACTGGTTCGCTGAGTCTTGAAGAAAAAGAAAAAAAAATAACGATATCTGTTTTTCCGGTGACACCGGATACATCTATCGATGTAGATAGTGCTGGTGATAAAAGAGAACGAGAATATATTTTTCGAATGATAAAACTGTGTGGCTATAAAGTTGATGTTGATGAAATTGATAGCCGGGTATATAAAGAAGAATTTGACCTTTTTTCTGAAAAAGAAGAAAAAATCGAGGTTTTTAGGGAGAAATTCGATGCTGTTCTTGGTGAATTTGACCGCCAAGCCGTAGAGAATAAAAAAAACAATAAAGTAGAAATCAATAAAGTAGAATGGGCTTTATTGCGCAAAGCTTTTGCAATCACTACTATACAGCTGATTCCATATGATCTTGTTATCATGGATGAGTTTCAAAATTTTACCGATATCATTCACGGGGCCAATATGAATGTAAAAGCCAAGGATTTTTTTAGAAAACAACGCATGATAATGCTTAGTTTTATGAAGAAACTTGGGATTAATAACAGCTATATTAAATGGCTTGAGGATCAAGATGAGTATTTTTACAACTTGAGTGATGAAAAACAGGATAAAGCGGTAGAGGCCGTTTTTATGGATATTGATAAAGATAGAATTTGTAATATTTGCAATGAAGAAATAAAACTCCTCAAAGAAACAGCAGCATCAAAGGAAGGGGAAAGTAATTTAAAGGAAACATTTGAGGATGTTATTTGCAAACTACTGCAGGTAAATGTTCCAAATAGTGAAAGAAAGAAAATCTTATCGGGAGATAAGCATTGGAATATTGTTCGTTCTATCATGGAGGATAAATCGCCCGATTGTCAGTACGAAGTTGAATCAATTTCTCCGTATTATGAGGAAATATCAGAAAAACTTAATGGTTGGAAAGAAAAGAATAAAACCGAGCTCGAGGAAATGGAGTATACTATACCAGAAAAGGTAAATCCATGGAGATTGATGCGTATTGGAACTGAGTGTGCTCTGAGTGAAATGGAGAAGTTGTATAGCATATTACGAGATGAATCTGGGGTTGATTTAAGAGGGATAAAGAAATCAGACCATCCTTATGCAGAAATAAAAGAATGGGCATTGGAGGGCATTAAAAATAATGAAAGTGAAATAGAGCAGCGTTTTTTTCGTATGGTGCTGATGAATCTTATGAACTATCATCTCAAAAAAACAGAAGAATTGAGTATAGAGCCGGAATATGGGCTGTGGGAGTATTTAAAAGAAAAAGAAATAGATAACTATGACATTTCGTATGCGGTAGTCTTACTATGGTATCATTTTGTGTATTGTGGTCAAATTAGCGACAGTTTTAAGGATACAAAATCGGCTATCATTGAAGAGATTTTTTCACATGAAGCTGGAAGAAATACAAGAATTCTAATGCTGTCAGCTACCCCTTTTAAGTTATATTCGGAAGAAGATGAAGATGAGAAGGCGGAAGGATCCCTAAGAAAGGAAACGATAGAGACAGTATGTAATTTTCTGCAAGAAAGCGGGACTCTGTCTGAAAAACTTAAGGTATATAAGAATTCGGTAAAAGAATATTCATTAGGGCAAAAAAAATTAAATGATGTTAGTACCTTAAAAAATGAGTTTGAAGCTGAGATGATTAAATACTTTACCAGAATGGAGAGAAATTCTGTTGTTCGTGAATTGAATTCATTACAAATAGACAAGAAGAGGGAAGATGAGGAATGTGTGTCAGGGAGAATTGCTGAATTGGCAGAATATGTGGACGAATTAACGGAACTGATAGATTCGCGATCCGAGGCAGTAAAATATGCTAAACAGATTCCTTATGCATTAAGCTTTATGCCGGGCGGGGGAAGCCATTCGGCTGATGAAATAAATGATGGATATAAGGTCAAACAATCTTTTTTAAAAAAGTATAAAGAGGCGGCCATACCTGAAACAGACTTTTCGATTCTGAAAAAGGATGATTTTGAATGCTATACCTCATTTTGCGGAGAATACCATGGTGTGTTCAGGGAGATGCTTTATCGTATCCTGCAACTGGAAGATAAAAAGGAAAACGCGAATAAGCCCGGAGCTGGTTCATTACTCTGGATACCGCCGCTTGCAGTGAAACAGGACGAATTAAAGGGGGCTTTTGAAGAATATTACGGTTATGGGAAGACTATTATCTTTTCTGCCTGGGCCATGATTCCACGAGGAATTGCCACATTGATTTCCTATGAAGTACGCAGAAGGTTACTGTATACTGTTTTTCCGAAATGGCAAGAGTACACTGCCGACGAAAAGAAAAAAATCATCAGTAAGATAGATGCTATAAGAGAAGCTATATTAAAACAAATATCAGAACTGATAGACAATAACAATAAAAAGCGAGTGTGGCAGCTTTGGCATAGTCTTATAAAATCTGATATAACATCAATTCTTGCTGTTTGGTCTCAAACTGTTAAAGGTAATATCAAAGAAAACCTTTTGTCTACAGATGCTAAGAACCACATTCAATATATTGAAGAATATAGCAAGATGGGACGACTTGATAAAGTTCTCGAAGAATATGATTATATGACCGCAAAATCAGACGGAGATGAAGAATTTGGTTTTATCAAATCTTCAAATCTGGATATATTGTTAAAAGAAAAGGATCATTATACTACAGAAAAAGAACGATCTTTCTTTGCAAGAGGCATCGGATCCAGTAAGGATGATGATAAGATTAATGCTATAAAGAATCTACAGAAAGCATATAACTCTCCTTTTGCCCCGTTTGTATTTGCGACTACTTCAATGGGGCAGGAAGGATTAAACTTTCACGCTTATGCAGATAAAGTGATCCATTGGAACCTGCCTTCGAATCCTGTGGATTTTGAGCAGAGGGAAGGACGTATCAATAGACGGAATTGTTTTGTGATAAGGCGGAAACTTGTCGAAAAATACGCAGGTGAAAGTGAATTTGAACTGACGACAGAAAAATTCTTTGACAGGCTGTTTGAAAAGGTTAGAGAGTTGTGGGTGGAAAACAATAAAAATCCGTTGATCAACTGCGGTATGATACCCAATTGGATTTTGCCATATGAAGAGAATGGAAAATGTCATTATGTGAAAATCACAAGAATTGTTCCGTATTTTGCCATGGATAGTGAGGTTGAAAAGTATCATAAAAACTTGAAAATACTGCAGTTATATAGATCTGTGATAGGTCAGCCTGATCCTGAAGAACTGTTGGAACGGTTGATTGGAAAGAGTAATGATGAGAGTGTTTTAGAAGAATTATATCTTGATTTTTCACCGTATCGAAAAGAGCCGTCAAAGATGTAATATGATTTGAAAGGAGCCTGCCATGTCAGCCACAGAATCAAAAACAACCAATACCCAAAAACGCATCATCTGCTTCGGGGATTCCCTTACCTGGGGATTTGATCCGGACAATAGGGTGCGCTTTGATGAGGATACCCGCTGGCCGCAGGTTATGCAGAAGGTGTTGGGTGATGGATACGCTGTCATTGAAGAGGGACAGAACGGTCGCACCATTGCTACGGATGATCCGGCAGAGGGTGAGAAGAATGGACTTAAGTATATCGGACCGTGTATGGAGTCCCATACGCCCTATGACATATTTATCATCATGCTGGGCTGCAATGACTGTAAGCGTAAGTTTGCATATTCTGCGATGGACATTGCAGGCGAAATGCAGATAATGCTGGAAAAGGTGCAGAGCTATAACCGGTTCAGATGTCAGGATTCTTTCAAGGTCCTGCTGGTATCACCGCCGACAGTTTCGGATGCAATAAAGGATTCCTGGCTGGGGGACAGTTTCGGCTATGAGAATGCAGTAAAGGTTTCAGGGGAGCTTGCCGGGTGGTATAAGACTTTGGCAGAGATGTATGGCTGCGAATATCTTGATGCTGCACTGTATGTGCAGGCCAGCGATGCGGATGGAGTACATCTGGATGCGGAGAACCAGATAAAGCTTGGCGAAGTGATGGCGGAGCATATTATAAAGATGTGAAAAAACTTTTTATCAGGTAATAACACGAATACAAGGGCTTGTGCAATATTGCACAGGCTCTTGTTTTATTATCCTTATTGTAAGACAAGGATGAGACTGTCAAAAGCTAATCTTTCTTTTTCTTACCTGCAAGAGAGCAGGTGGTCATGACTATGATAAGCAGCTACATGGTTATAGCAATAAAACACAAGGGGGTATTTCGTATGAGAAAGACCAAAAAGAAGAACAAAAAGTCAGGGAAGAAGGCGCTGCGAAGAGATTTCGCGAAGGAATTACATCTTCCTGTGTGTTTTCATTCTGAAAATGCAGTTGCCCGTGAAGTGGAGGATGGCATATATGAGTATGTGGCAGCAGCTGAAAATGGATATTATGGACCGGTCTGCGTGTATGTAGAGAATCTGCGTTTTGACGAAGGGATTACGCCTGATGATGTTGCCTATATCCGGTCGTATTATTGGGACGGCGGAGGGTGGTGTTTTCCGGACGATAATTATGCGATATATGTTGCCATCGGGAAGGAACATTTTAAAAGGCTGCAGGAACTTGGGGGGCTTGATTTTATGTACCACCCTAAGTCGGAACTTGGCAGCGAGGAGGCAAAGCTGGCAAGGCTGCAGGCGCGGTGTGAAATCTGGCAGACAAAGGAATGGGATCATGATTTAGATGACTTGTTTGAGTGATAAAATGGCAGTTCCGTCAGCTGCAAATGAACATGATAAGCAGCTGTTCAGACAGAGTGATGGCAGATAATCCGTAATTATGTTAAAATACTCCCCGTATGCGATTTCATAGGGAGGGGATACTCATATGAAGATAGTGATCGTCGGCTGCGGCAAGCTGGGGTTTGCGCTGGCAAGGCAGCTTAGTGAAGAAAAACATGATGTTACCGTAATAGACCTTAACGGTGAGAAACTTGAGCGTGCCCTGGCACAGCTCGATATACAGGGAGTAGAGGGAAACGGCACATCATTTAGGACACAGATGGAGGCCGATGTCGGCGGAAGCGATATCATAATCGCCGTTACCGGTGCTGATGAAGTCAACCTTCTGTGCTGTCTTATCGCAAAAAAGGCCGGAGTAAAGAAGACCATCGCCAGGGTGCGCAACCCTGTATACAATGAAGAAGTAAAATATTTTTCGCATGAGCTGGGACTGTCAATGACGATAAATCCGGAGCTTGTCTGTGCAGGCAATATAGCCAGGCTCTTAGAGGTGCCGGGGGCCCTTGAGATTACATCTTTCGCAAGAGGGCGCATCGACCTTATACAGGTACCTATCCCTGCGGGTTCGGTTCTTGAGGGTATGAGCGTCTACGAGTTTTCATCCAAGATACATAAGGGTACTCTTATCTGTGCCATACTCAGGAATGGTGAGGTAACGATCCCGGATGGACGTTCGGAGCTTCATGTGGGAGACAATATGTATGTCATTACGCCTCCCTCGCAGATTCATAAACTTTTATCCAAGATAGGGATTAAAGAAAAGCCCATCCGCTCAGTCATGATAGCCGGTGGCGGTACTACGGCTTATTATCTGGCAAAGCGTCTTGAAAGAGATGCTATGGAAGTAAAGATCATAGAGCTGGATAAGACACGTGCCGAGGAGCTGAGCGAGCTCCTTCCGGATACGATGATAATAAACGGTGATGCATCAGACCGTCAGCTTCTCATGGAAGAAGGTATTTCCGACAGGGACGGTTTCGTCACCCTTACAGGACTTGATGAAGAAAATATGGTGCTCAGCATGTTCGCAGGCAAGATGGGACATGCCAAGACTATCACCAAGCTGAATCATGTTTCTTTCGAGGAAGTGGTTTCGGATCTTCCTATCGGTGCAATAGTAAGTCCAAAGGCAGCCATAGCCAAGATGATACTTCAGTATGTTCGTGCTATGGAGAATTCCTACGGCAGTAATGTGGAGACTCTTACAAGACTCTTGGACGGAAAGGTGGAGGCCCTGGAATTTGTCATCAGACAGGAATCGGATGTCACAGGCAAGCCGCTTATGGAACTGAAGCTTAAGAAAGGCATACTTGTGTGTGCCATAGTCAGGGAAGGGCGTGTCATTACCCCCGGTGGTCATGATGACATAAGGCTGGGCGATAATGTTGTGATAGTTACTACAAACGAAGGTCTCAATGACATCAAGGACATACTGTTATGAATTACGCAATGATATTTTATCTGCTGGGAAGAGTGGTGCAGGTGGTGGGAGCCATGATGGCCGCACCGTTTATCGTATCTCTGGTATATAGCGAGAAGGCGGGTTGGTACTATCTTTTCTGTGGAATTGCAATGTTTATAGTGGGGACGCTTCTGACCATCAGGAAGCCTAAGAAGACTGCCTTTTATGCAAAGGATGGTTTTGTGATGACATCTTTAAGCTGGATAGTGCTTTCGGCAGCAGGTGCGCTTCCTTTCTGGCTTTCAGGAGAGATCCCCTCATATGTGGACGCTTTGTTTGAATGCATTTCGGGATTTACCACTACCGGTGCATCTATAGTTCCGGCGGTGGAGGATCTGTCCAGAGGTACAAATTTCTGGCGCTGCTTTATACAGCTGATAGGCGGAATGGGAGTTTTGGTATTCCTGCTTGCGCTCCTTCCCCTCACCGGCGGTCGTGATCTTTACATAATGAAAGCGGAAAGCCCGGGACCAAGTGTGGGAAAGCTTGCGCCGAAGGTCCGCCAGACCGCATATTATCTGTATATCATCTATTTTTTCCTGACGGCGGCGCTGTTTGTGTCACTCCTTATAGCCGGTATGCCTGTCTATGATGCTCTTTGTACTGCTTTTGCAACTACCAGTACAGGTGGTTTCGGCGTGAAAAATGATTCGCTGGGGGGCTACAGTCATACCATACAGTATATTGTGGCAGGGTTTCTTTTCTTTGCAGGCTTAAATTACAATTTCTATTTCTTCCTCTGGACGAGGAGGTTTAAGGAAGCTTTTTCCATAGAAGAGATACGGGCCTATGCTGTTGCATTCTGGGGCGCTGTTGCGCTGATCGCCGTTAATCTCGTATCTGCCGGCACCTATGGGGCTGAGCCTGCATTCAGGCACGCTTTTTTCCAGGTGGGCTCCATTATGACCACGGCCGGTTTTTCTTCCGTTGATTTTGAAAACTGGCCTGCTCTGTCTAGGGAGATCATGATCTGTCTGATGCTTGTGGGCGGTTGTGCCGGAAGTACCAGTGGCGGTATAAAGGTGAGCCGTATCCAGATATATGTAAAGATGCTGGTGCGGGAGCTTTCTTCACTGTGCCACCCAAAGTCTGTCAGGGTGATCTGCATGGACGGCAAAAGGGTATCCTCGGATGTGCTCAGATCCACGATGGTATTTCTGGCTGCATATGTGGTAATATTTGCGGCATCGATACTGTTAGTGAGCCTGGACGGCTATGATTTTACGACGGATTTTACCGCAGTGGCTTCGGCTCTGGGGAATATAGGTCCCGGTTTTTCACTGGTGGGACCTGCCAGAAACTTTGCCTTTTTCTCTGATTTTTCAAAGGCTGTGCTTATGTTTGACATGCTGGCGGGACGTCTTGAACTGTTCCCGATGTTAGTGCTTCTGTCACCTGCCACCTGGAGAAAAAACTGATATAAAAAAATTCGTATAATTTGGAATTTTATGGTAAAATGATAATACTTATCTGAAAGGAGAACGGGGGTTTATGTTAGCGACACTTATTCCGCTTTTTGACCATAATACGAATGTCTGTGCTTATTCTATTTTTGCACAGAAAGAGAATTTTCTCTTGAATCCCAGAATGCTCGGTGTTGGACGCTATGATGGCGCTTCGAATATAGAGGGCATGGAGATTGTAGAGAATATGGGTCTGAATACCATTTCGGATGACAAAATGGTATTTATTGAGATGAACAATGTTTCATTATTCTCCGATATTTCAGGGCAGTGCACCGCCCCTCATGACAAGCTGGTTCTGCTCATAGATAAGGATATTCCCCCTGAAGAAAAGTATATAAACAGGATACAGGAGCTTCGCGGCGACGGTTATAAATTTGCTATCCGAAAGCTTCCGGTTAACCAGTTTGAGAATTATAAAGAGATACTCAAAATGGTTGATTATGTCCTGCTCAATCATAAGAAGATAGACATCACCAAGGCTAAGGTGTATTTTTCCAGGATGTATCCAAATGTTAAGCTGGTAGCCGTGAATGTTAACTCAAAGGATGATTTTGAAGTCCTGAGAGAGGGAGGCGGCTACGATGTATACGAGGGAGATTTCTTCCGTACGCCCGTTAAGCACGGTGAGGAAGAAATTGCACCGTTGAAGGCAAACTACCTTGAACTTCTTAATATCGTTAACGATGTGGATTTTGACCTGTCGGATGCAGCGGATATCATAGGGCGTGACCCTGCTCTTGTAATTTCACTGTTAGAGATGGTTAACAGGATGACTGTCAATGCCGGGATCACTTCCGTACGTCATGCGGCAGCGATGCTTGGTCAGAAAGAACTTAAAAAGTGGATAAATACGGCGGTTACTAAGGAACTCTGCGCAGACAGACCCAGTGAGATCATGAGGGTGTCGCTTATCCGTGCGAGATTTGCAGAAAACCTTTCCGTTGTCTTCGAGATGGCGGGGCTTTCATCAGAGCTTTTCCTGATGGGACTTTTCTCCGTCCTGGATGTAATACTTGAGCAGCCTATGGCAGAGGCATTGGAGATGGTCAAGGTGTCAAAGGAAATCAGGCAGGCGCTGGTCGACAAAACCGGTTCATTTGCACCGGTGTATGATTTTATTCTTCAGTATGAGAATGCATCATGGCAGGAAGTATCCAGACAGATGGTACTCATGAACATCAATGAGAATACCATTTACAAGGCTTATGTTGATGCTCTGCGCTGGTACAAGGAACTCTTTGAGATAAAACATAAATAATATTGTAACACTTTATATATTATAAAAAGCCGGCACTTTTGCCGGCTTTTTATCGCACGAACCGTGTCGGATCATGTAATGAAATTATCTGGAAAAGAGATGCAGCAGTGTTTCTTCGTGTCCGGATATTAAATACATATACTGTCAGGAAACATGTCTAAAAAAAGAAAGAAAAGAACGAATTTAAAAGAGGGTAATATCCCCGGCTCTTGGAAGATTGAAAGCAGAAAGCATGCCGGAGTAAGGCGCTATGTCTTCGATATGATCGAGGTGGGATATGATGAGGATTTTGTCGGCAGGGGATATGACATACTGAACCTGGTGGCTATCGTAGTCAATCTGATAGTCTCCATACTCATGACGTTCAAAGATATAAATACTGCCTACAACGAAGTGCTTCATAGTATAGAATATGTGACTATCATTTTCTTTACGGTGGATCTTGTTCTCAGGATGTGGACATCATCATTCCTCTATACGGAGATGTCCGGTTGGAAAGCCCTGCTTAGATATTGCATAAGCTTTAACGGCATCGTGGACATACTGTCCTGCGTACCTTATTATCTGCCGGTGATCTTCCCGGGCGGGGCTGTTGCTTTCAGGCTGTTCAGGGTGTTACGGATATTCAGACTCTTCAGGATAAACGCTTACAGCGATTCGCTGAACATTGTAATAGAGGTGGTAAAGAGCAAAGCCCAGCAGCTGCTTTCTTCGATGTTCATAATCTTTCTCCTGATGCTGGCGGCAAGCCTTTGCATGTACAGTGTGGAAAATGCAGCACAGCCTGATGTTTTTGACAATGCACTCTCCGGGATCTGGTGGGCCTCTTCTTCCATACTTACGGTTGGCTATGGCGATATTTATCCCATTACGCCTGTGGGCAAGATACTGGGAACGATAATCGCTTTTCTGGGTGTGGGACTGACAGCTATCCCTACAGGTATCATTTCTGCCGGATTTGTTGAACAGTACGGCAGGCTGCAGCGGCTGGGGAATGGTATGGACCAGCACATGCAGTTTATAAGAGTGGAGCTTGACGCAAATGACTCCTGGATCGGCCTGAAGATAGCGGATATAAAGATGCCAAATGATATGTTGGTCGCTGCAGTTTCCAGGAATGAAGAGGTGATAGTTCCCAGAGGGGATCTGGAGCTTTGCCGCGGGGATGTCTTGGTCATTGCTGCGGAGCCGTATGTAAAGGAACTCAATGTGACATTGCACGAAATGGTGATAGATGAAGAGCATGAGTGGAAAGACACCATGATAAAGGATCTTGATATCTCCAGACAGACTTTCATAGTGGCGGTTCACCGCAAGGGCAAGTCCCTTATTCCCGGTGGAGCACTTAAGCTCCGCATCGGTGATAAAGTAGTCCTGTATGAAAAAAGAAAAAGATAACCGGAAGGAAAAGCGACCGTTTAGTTTAGCTTATTGACAATTGTAGTTTCAAAAGGATATACTTACTGTTGCCGTATGGTGATCAGACTTTGGCCGGTATGGCCGCCCGGTATAAGTGGCGTCGATCTATGGGTCTTGCACAATGCGTGCCTGTGAACCGTGTCAGGGTGGGAACACAGCAGCACTAAGCGGGAATGTCGCATGTGATGCGAGGCAGCCTGTGGGGAGTTAACTGTACCGGTAACGCATGCCGGTGTCATCTGGTCTCCATGCGGTTTTTTATGTTGTTTACTAAAACGGGCTTTGGCAAGATGTGTAGAGAAAATCTGCGGAACAAGGGAAGACAGGGATGGCAGATACAGAAAAGAAACAGCTGGATTTCCGGCCAATAATCTATTTGTATATATACATACCGATTTTTCTTTTTGTATTGGGCTGGTACAAATGGTATATTTCCATCCCGCTTGTCTGTGGTCTGCTCTATGTTTTAATCCGCATTTTTATACAGGACAGAAAAGATAAAAGTTCTTATAATGCTGTTTGCTTTGGAATTAGTGTGCCTGATATCATATCTTCCGTAATAGTGGTGGTGATCCTCTTTCTCTGGTGCATAGCATCCGGACAGGGGGGATATGTGATGCAGACCGGAGATTGGGAAAAACACAATACGGTACTTAATGTGCTGACTACTAACCCCTGGCCTGTAAGGGGCAACTTTGATGGCAGGGAGGGGGTCCTTACATATTATATAGCCGGATATCTTGTCCCGGCAGTATGTGGAAAGCTTCACGGCGGTTTTCTTACAGCACAGCTGGTCACTCTGTTTTGGACATGGGGAGGGCTTATACTTATAATGCACCTTGTCACGGATGTCCTGCAGCTTAAAAATCCTTGGTTAAAGATCGCAGTAGTGCCCGCTTTTGCGCTGTTTTCCTCCTTTTCGGTAATGCTCAGTACAATATACGGGCAGGTGGTGCCGGGTGACCTTTACTTCAATCCAACCCATTTTTTAAGTAATTCCATACTGGTGCAGTTTACTTCTAATATACTCAACCTGAGCTGGGTTTATCCACAGGCTCTGGCCGGCTGGCTTTTAACCCTGATGCTTATAAAGGATGTAAAAAGGATAGACCGATGGGGCGTGATCATAGCGCCGGCGGTAATATATTCTACATTTGTCTTCGTGGTATTGCTGGCTTTTGCGGCCATGCTGCTTCTTTTTAAGGAAAACGAAAATCTTGTTAAGGGGACAGAGATAAAAGGACTGCTTAAGGATGTATTCGACAGAGCTAATATCATAACTATAGTGCTGGCTTCAACTTTTGTCTGGTATCTGATGGGGTCGATCCTGCAGGATAAAAATGGATATAAGGATATGGGGTATAGTCTTATAGATTACAGAGGACATCTGAGGACCTTCATATTCTTGAGCCTTATGTGGGCTTTATGGGGCTTGCTTCTTATAAAAAAGGAATATGATAACTTTATATTTTACGCTGCGTCTCTTATGTTTTTCATGCTTATGATGGGAAAGATGGGATTTTTTAATGACCTGTGCATGAGAGGCAGCCTGGTGCCGGTAACGGTGTATTCAGTGCTTGTTATAAAAAATCTGCTGGATGACAATAATGATAAATGGTACAGAGTACTGCTCGGGGTATTCCTTCTGCTGAATTCGCTTGGAGGAGTATGTGAGCTGATAGGGCTGGTAAAGGCATGTGGAATAAACTTTGAGGAAACTGAGCGGGGATATAATTCCATTTCTGAATTTGTAGCAATGCTTGGAAGGGATAAACTGATGCTGATGAGCTATCAGTATGTTAACTGGGAGCCGGATGGCTTTGTGCGGTTCCTACTTAAATAAGCAGGAAAGCAATTAGCGCGTAAATTTGATATAATAATATGTTGTTTATGTGCCAAAGACAATTAAAGATATTTAAATGAGGGAAAGATGGCTGGAAAACTTAAGGTGATGCTGACTGCCGGGGGCACGGGGAGTGCGT
>CAMOJK010000027.1 GCA_946616835.1 uncultured Lachnospiraceae bacterium | reverse complement strand
GCGAGTCGTCGTTCTCTTTCCACAGACTATATGTGGGAAGTTTTAGTTAGTTAATTATTGTTATCCTCCAGCGTAGCTAATCTGAGCTTCTTATATTCGCTGGGGGAATAATTTGTATATTTCTTGAATGTCCTGCAGAAAGAAGGCAGTGTGTTGAACCCTGTCTGGAATGCTATCTCCGTCACGGACATATCAGTCATCAGCAGGTCTTCAGCTATACGCATTCTTTTAAGTGTCAGATAGTCGTGAAATGTGTAGCCGGTCTGAAGTTTGAAAAGCCGCAGGAAATGATATTTGGAAAATCCGGTATATTCCGCAGCCTGTTCAGTGGAAATATCCTCGGAATAATTGATATCGACATATCGTAACAGTGCATTTATACGGTTGATGGACTGTGACAGATTGTGCGTCTCTTCTTTTACGGCATTTTCAGAGTGTCTGGCAAGCTCCGCAAATACCTGATACATTTTGATGTATACCGTAGTCTCCCAGAAGTTGCTGTTTGTAAAGTATACGGTATTCATTTCCATTAACAACTTGTATACATTGTCATATATGTCAGGGCAGGTCTCGCTGTTGCATAAAAAAGCATTAAAAAGAAGAGGCTCTATGGTTTTGTAATCCTGAGACTTGTAGAAATGATTTAATTCAAGAAGGTATATGAACCTGACACCATACTGGGAATTAACGACCTCATGAAGCGTATGAGGCGGTATTATGATTATATCCCCCTCGTTAAGCTGAAAGACTTCGTTGTTTACATGGTATATGTAATTGTTTTTCACACAGAGACACGCTTCAAAGGCATCATGTGAATGAATGTCATATCCGTCAGTCTGGTTGTTATACCAAATCCTTATGTGTGTGGACAGTGTATAGTATACCAGTTCCTTGCTGTTCCTGACGGTCCTTGAAAAAGCGGAATCAGCATCGTCAGGCTGTTTATACTGCTCCGGTATCCCATTTCTCTTTTTTTCTGTCATAATAACAGCTCCCCCAAAAATTGAAATGTTTACTAATTTTTATCTTTTGCCTGTCCCTCTATTTTTTCATAAAAGGGAACCAGGAACATTGAACAGATATATGCAAAAAGTGCAGTAAGTATTAATCCCCACAGATACCAGGTGTATAACCTGACCTTTAAATTAAAATAATAAAGAACAAAGGGCAGTGCCCAGATAAAAAACATCTTAAACCAGGCCCCCAGGTGAGATACTGCAAGAAGAAGTGAATTGAAAATGATTCTCAGGGTACTGTTGTCATATCTTGCAAGCAGCGGAAACTGAAGCGGATAAGCAAATGCAAGCAGGAAAAATTCAGCGCCTACCAGTATGAAAAGGACTTTCGAAATGCTGTCCTCGTGAGTAAGAACATAGTAATATTCGGCAGCCATGAGTCCGATATATGCGAGGTCGATCAGCCAAATGGCAGTGCCTTGCTTGAAATTGGCCTTAAATGCGGTAAAGTATTCCTTTGCGATGGGGCCTTCCTCGCCTCGTATCATTTTATTTGTTACCGTGTACAGCGCTGTAAATGCTGTTCCGATAGTAAAAATCGGAATGCAGGAGACCGTAAAAAAGATGTTCAGGACGAAAAGATCCCCTAAACAGTCGAACATCTTCTTGAATCGCTGGAGAGGTGTCAGGATCTGCGGCTCTTCCCGTACTTCCTCGGTTTTTTTGTCTTTTTCAATATCTGCCATTGAAATATCCCTTTGCTGCCGGTTTATTTCAGATATTCCGGTACAGTACCGGCTTACCATTAGGTCATTATATTTTAATAATGCATTTTTTTCAACACCGGCAGGTGTGTCTGTACATTCCGATGAACATACTGTAAGGGCAGAACGAAAGGGTAAACTTGGCGAATAACGGATACTCTGTGGTATAATACATATGTATGTCAGAAGTAAGCGGACACACGCAGATTTGTCTGTATCAGGGGGGAATATGTCAGAAAAGAATGTAAATTCCAAACATGATGTCTTCATAAGTTATTCCTCAAAGAATAAGAATGTGGCAGATGCCATCGTGGCGGATCTGGAAAGCCATGGCATCAGGTGTTGGTATGCACCAAGGGGGATAATGCCCGGACAGGAATGGGCTACAGCCATTAGCGATGCTATGGCAGAAGCGGCTGTATTTGTTCTTATATATACGGATGAATCCAATAAGTCGAAACAGGTCATGAATGAGGTGGCTATGGCTTTCAAGCTTGAAAGAGTCATTGTGCCATTTAAGCTGAGCGAGGACCTGATGAATCCCGAGCTGGAGTATTACCTTAACCGTGTGCACTGGCTGGATGCGCTGACGCCGCCTTTAGAGGAAAGCATTAAAAAACTCAGGGAACATGTGGGAATGATCCTGCAGAAGACGGAGAAAGCCCCAGAGTCCGAAGAAAGTCCCGAGAAGATATCGGAGGATATTGCAGAAATAGTAAAGAATGCCAAGACAGGCGACCGGGCTACCAGTGCCAGGGAGCTTTATGAACTTCTGCATAACGAGGATGAGGAATTTGAGCCTGAAACGGAAAAAAGAGGAAATAAGTCTTTGGGTATAATAGCCGCTGCCATTCTGCTGCTTGCATTGGGTGCAGGCGGATTTTTTCTTATCAGGAATCTTAATATAAAAAAGAGTATCGGACAGGGGGAACTCCTGTTTTATTCACAATACCAGGGAACTGAAGACAATGAAGCTTCGCGCAGGGCTTTTGAATCTGTGGCGGATAAGGGAAAGGCAGATGCATGGTATTATCTCGGATCGCTTTGTGAGCGTGAATATGACTATGAGAATGCATTAAAGTACTACGAGACCGGAGTGGAGCAGGGCAGTGCACTTTCATATGTGGGACTTGGGACACTTTACCAGGAAGGAAACGGTGTCGCCGTGGATTACGTCCATGCCAGAGAACTGTATGAAACAGCGGAAAATATGGGCTGCGTAGATGCAGAGCTTTATATTGGCAGAATGGTCCGTGCCGGAGAGGCTGGGTTTAGTGCAGACTGTACAGCCGCAGTCGCCTGTTTTGAAAAAGCTCTGGAAAGTGAGCGTAAGGATGTAAGGGCTCTTGGCATGTATGAAATGGGAGTCACATATCAGTATGGCCTGGCCGGTTCCGGTATAGATTATGACAAAGCTTTGGAGTGGTACGAGCGGGCCAAAGCTGAGTATCCGTACTATTCCGGGATGACAGACCGGAATATTGCGGGGATATATACTGCCAAAAGGGAAAAAGTAAGTGCTGACGATCATTATCGTGATGCCCTTAATTTCTATAAAGCGGCAGCAGATGCCGGGAACATTGATGCCATGCTGGGTGTTGCGCATGCATACCGCTTCGGGGAGGGAACTGCCCCTGATCCTGAGGAGGCGGCAGTGTGGTATGACAAAGCTGCCAATGCGGGCAGTACTTCCGGAATGAACGGCGTGGCAGAGCTGTACCGTGACGGAAAGGGTGTGGAGCGTAATATCGATCTGGCATATAAGTGGTACTGCACGGCAGCGGATCATGGTGATACTGATGCTATGATCGCTATCGGTGATATGTATGTGAGCGGAATCTATGGTGCGGAGGATAAAAGTATTCCCGACATAGCTTCAGCAAGCGCCTGGTATGAAAAAGCTGTCGAAGCAGGCAACGGCAGGGCCTGCAGGATGCTTGGAAGAATATATGATACGGATGTGGCTGCATCTGTCGGTATGGCAGCTGACCGCGAAAAGACAATGTCATATTACATGCAGGCTGTGGAAATGGGTGATGCCGGTGCCTGGAATGATATAGGAGAATCCTATGAACTGGGCAATACCTTAAGCGGTGCCAGTGATATAAAAGAAGCAAAGGATTGCTATGAACGGGCTGCAACTGTGGGAGATGCTGAGGGCATGTCCAATCTGGCTGACCTTTATCTATTAGGAAAGCTTGGCGAGCCTGATCCTGAAACGGCAGTAGTATGGTATCAGAAGGCGGCTAATGCAGAGGTCCCTTATGCACATGCCATGCTGAGCCTCGGAGTGGTATATGCATCGGATTTCCTGGGAAAACCGGACTATGTACAGGCAGAATACTGGTTTAGCAGGGCAGCGGAGTACGGGGAGTCATCGGCATATTATCTGCTGGGCGGTCTATATTGTGATGGCGTCTTTGGCGGTGCTGATTATGAGACTGCAGCCTCAAATTTTCGAAAGGGTGCAGAGGCAGGCGACTCAGACTGCATGCATTATCTTGGATACTTATACGAAGAAAATCTAATAAACAGTGGCAATAACTGGCTGGAGGCAAGGGACTGGTATGAGAAGGCATCACAGGCAGGAGATGTGGAGGCTCTGACGGATTTGGGCCGCATATACTATGCAGATGGTTACCTGCAGACTTCCTACAATTGCTGGCAGCAGGCAGCAGATGCGGGAAATGCGGAAGCACTTGTTTATACCGGATGCTCCTGTCTTACCGGTGAAGGTACAAGCTTAAATGAAGTTGAGGCTTTTGACTGTTTTAAGGCAGCTGCAGAGCAGGAAAATGCCTGCGGAATGATGATGCTTTCATACTGTTATGAAAAGGGGCTCGGCATGGAGGAAAATAAAGAGCAGGCAGATTACTGGAATAAAGAGGCCGTAAAAGCAGGCTATGGAAAGGACAAAGCTTATGAGAAATTGCAGCATCATGTGGAGGGTGTTATTGGAGAGTAAGTAAAGCACCCAAAGCGGGAGGTTTATTATAAGCTGATCAACACATGGAGGATGAGTTATGCCTAAGGGAAAAAAACAAAAAATGAAGCTGTACTATCTGGCAAAGATCATGCTGCAGAAGACTGATGATGAGCATGGTCTGGGCATAATGCAGATAAAGAAACTGCTGGAAGAATACGGGGTGACAGCAGACCGCAAGTGTCTGTACGATGATATGGATGCTCTGAGGGAGATGGGGCTTGATATCATATGCGAACGTGAAGGCAGGGACTATTTCTATCATGTTGGCAGTAAGCATTTCGACATAGCAGAGCTTAAGCTGTTGGTGGATGCCATACAGTCGTCAAAATTCATCACAGCCAGGAAATCGGATGATCTTATTAAGAAGCTGACAGGGCTGGCAAGCAAATACGAGGCAGAACAGCTGAAACGTCAGGTGACGGTCCGCGGCAGGGTAAAGAATATGAATGAGAGCATCTACTATTCCGTGGATGATGTACACCGTGCCATTGCGGAAAATCACAAGATAAAATTTGAATATATGAAATGGACCCCGGATAAGGAGCTGGTTAAGCGCCGGGATGAACCCTATGTGGTGAGTCCCTGGGCACTGACCTGGGATGATGAGAATTATTATCTCATAGCATATGATGAAGTTGCTGACATAATAAAGCATTTCAGGGTTGATAAGATCAAAAAAGTCAACGTACTGGACGAGCCCAGGGCCGGCAGGAGCAGATTCAGGGAGTTTGATCTTGCCAAATATGCCAAGATGAATTTTGGGATGTTCGGAGGCGAGACAGTTAATGTAAAGATAGCTTTTGCAGATGAGATTGCGGGAGTTTTTATTGACAGGTTTGGAAGAGAGATAACCATACGTCCATCAAAGACCAAAGGCTGGTCTGAGACAAGTGTTGATGTCTGCATGAGTGATCAGTTTTTAGGCTGGATATTTGCACTGGGGCCGAAGGTAAAAATCCTGGGGCCTAAAAATGTGGTAAAAGTATTCCGGTCTGAGCTGGAGGACAGACTGCAGATGTATGGAAAATAGGACAGACTGCAAATGTATGGAAAATGTTGACCTTTAGGTTTATGTAACATATAATTATGTGACAAGGGGGGGGAGATGAGCACAGTTTTATTCACGCTTGGATTTTGTGGCGTTGTGCTCATTTTTATTTTTCTGAAATTGTCAGTATTTTTTTGACATAATACAAGTGGCGATGTATCGGAGTAATTAGATGAAGCGCAGGGAAGCAATGGACAAAAAGAATGATCAGAGCATGGGAGATGTTATGAACGGTCTTAATGACAGGCTTAAGTTTTCCTGGTTTACTTATGTTCTCCTGTTTGTGCTGTATTTTGTTACGACGATTTTTCTTACTATCGTTTCCGATAATAACAGTACATTTAATGTCTTCGGTAATCCTATACCCCTAAGGACTCTTGCCGGAGTTTTTTCATCTCTTTCGAATATCAGTATAATTTTCTGGGTTCTGTTTTACAAAAAGACAGGTTTTATCACTTCGATGATAATACTTGGTATACAGTTCCCGCTTCTTTTAAGAAAAATATTTGTTTTGCATGTTTATTCAAGTATTCCGGGTATCTTCACAAATATCTTTACCATAATGGCTGCTATCATCATATATTATAATGATGTTCGCCTCAGTAAATATCAGCAGGGCATACGCAAACAGGCCGTAACGGACAGGCTTACGGGTCTGCCTAACAGATTTGCCTGCTATGAAATGATGGAGGAACTGGCCAAGAAAAAGGAAGAATTTGCACTGGTAATGATAGACCTGAACAATTTCAGGGAAATAAATGACAGTATGGGATTCAATGTCGGTAACGAAGTATTGAAAGAGGTGGCAGAGCGGTGGCGTAAGCTTGCCAATTCATCTGAGACCGGCACCAGGGATATTGTGGCCAGGCAGAGCGGTGATGAGTTTATACTGCTTGTAAGAGAATATCTGGATGACAGTGATGTGCTTCAGACTATCAAATGTTATGAAAAGGTGCTGGAGGAGAAGCTCACGATAGATGAATGTGACTACTATCTGGCTGCAAGCTTCGGATACGCGGAGTTTCCCCTGGATGCGGACAATGTGGAAACGCTGTTTACCTATGCCAATACGGCTATGTATGAGATAAAGAAGATCAACGGCAGCAACCACATAATGCATTTCACGAAGGAGCTTCTGAGGGAAGAACATACGCTTGAAATGGAGAGGAAGCTTCGTGCCGCATTGGAAAACAGTACCATATATTTTAACCTGCAGCCCCAGTATAATATGGACCATAAGCTTCGGGGGTTTGAAGCACTGGCCCGTATGAGGGATGAGGCCGTACAGATTGTCAGCCCCGGTGAGTTCATACCTGTTGCTGAGAAGATCGGTATCATCGATAAAGTGGACAGTATGGTATTCGTGAAATCTGCAGAGCTTTTTGGAAGATTATTAAAAGAGACGGGGGCGGACATCACTTTGAGTCTTAACGCTTCCGTAAAGCATCTTATGAAGAGTGACTTTATGGATGAGCTTAAAGGGTTGCTGGATACCTATGAGATCCCTGCCGGAAATCTTGAGGTTGAGATCACGGAGTCGATAATGCTGGATTCGGCAGATAAGGCTCTTGCCTGCATAAACAGGATAAAGGAAATGGGAATAAAGATAGCGATAGACGATTTCGGAACGGGCTATTCCTCTCTTAGCTATCTCAGTAAAGTTCCTGCTGATCTGCTCAAGATAGACAAGTCCTTTATCGATGAGATGAACAAAAGCGATGCTTCGAAGAAATATGTTGCGGCTATTGTATCTATGGGTCAGATCATGAATATGGAAGTTATCTCTGAAGGTGTTGAAGATGATTCACAGATAGAGACTCTCCGGGAGATAGGCTGCAATTATATCCAGGGCTTCGTATGGGGCAAACCGCTTCCCGCAGAAGAAGCGGAAAAGCTGGTGAAGGGACTTAAGCCCTGAAAGATCAGTCTGTGGCGTCCACATCGGGTGTGATATTTAATTCATAGTCAGGGTAAAGCTCATGTACTTCTTTGGTGATGGTTTCCATCGCCATATCTCTCTTTACATCAAAGCTGAGTACCACATCAAACCGGACAGTCTTTTTTTCGGTGTCGGCGTAAAAACCGTGCATCTGAAGAGCCCACTCATGGGACATTACAAGCTCCTGTATGGAATTTCTCATGGAGGCTGCTACTTCATTTGTTGTATTGTAGGAGTAAACGCCTACGCCTGTGAGTATGACACCGGTTTCATGGTATACTTTTAACTGTACGCGTCTGGTGATCACATCCACCTTATCCACCGTCATGGTATCGGGGAGCTCTAAATGGACTGTGCCGTAGTTTTTGTTAGGACCGTAGTTGTAGATTATCAGATCAAAAGCACCCCGTACCTCAGGCTCTTCGTTCAGTATTTCCTTGATGCGCTTGCTTATATCCGCATCAGCGCGCTGTCCCAGTATATCATCCAGAGTTTCCATCATTATCTCTGCACCGGCTTTTATGATAAAGACTGAAATGATGACGCCCACATAGGCTTCCAGTGAGATGCCCCATATAATGAATATGATTGCAGAGGCTAAAACCGAAGCGGATATGATGGCATCAAAGGAGGCATCGGCGCCCGAGGCTGTAAGTGCTTTGGAATCCACCTTTTGTCCCTGCTTTTTTACAAAGGCACCCAGTATAAGCTTTACCACGATGGCAACGGATATGATCACGATGGAAGCGGTATTGTACTCGGCTGCTTCGGGATGTACGATCTTTACTACAGATTCATATAAAGATGTAATACCTGCATAGCCGATGATGGCTGCGACTATAAAGGAACTCAGGTATTCGATCCTGCCGTGTCCGAAAGGATGTTTTTTATCGGGCTGCTTGTTTGCAAGCTTGGCACCAATGATTGTGACTATGGACGATAAGGCGTCGGAGAGGTTATTTACTGCATCCAGGATGATGGCAATGGAATTGGTTATTAATCCTACCGTGGCTTTAAAAGAAGCCAGAAGGATATTGGTCAGAATTCCAATGATGCTGGTGCGTATTATTATTTTTTCTCTTTCGGTTGATGTATTGGACATATGTTTTCACTTTCTTATTATATTTACTGACTAAAACTTCCCACATATAGTCTGTGGAAAGAGAACGACGACTCGCATATGCACCGGAACCGATGCAACGCCTCGGGAAACTAATTGCTAACAGCCCGTAGTTATCCGTTACATGCGAGCCGGCTTAAACGAATTAAGTAATTGCAGCTTGCGGGACAGCCAGTACCATACATGAAAGTACTGTCTGTCCTGCAAGCGCAACAACTAAAATTCGTTTAAGCTGTCTCGCAGCCCTGCACCGGATAACAACGGGCTGTAAGCACTGGATTTCCCCTCGGCTAACAACGCATCGTGATTGTTCCGGCGCAATTGCGAGTGTCGTTCTAAGTAGTTCAGTTAGTGGGAAGTTTTAGTTACTGAAACTTCCTGCTTGTAATATACCACTAATAAAAAAACTTATAAGGTGTATTATACAACAAAACAAAAATTGCCGGTATCTGACAACAATTGTTTATCTGTTTTTTGTCGCAATATTTCTGTATAATTATTGAAATGAAGCTTTTTACATATAGTTTGCGTATTAAGTCTTTGGGAGAAGTTAGTGGTATACAACAAGTAGGAAGTTTTAATTATAGATTATTAAGTGAGGTTGACATGAATATCACACAGATAAAATATGTACTGGAAATAGCATCATCTTCATCAATGAGGGAGGCGGCAACAAAGCTCTTTGTATCCCAGCCTGCTCTTTCCGCAAGTGTCAGTGAGCTGGAGGATGAGCTGGGAATACTCATATTCGAAAGGACCAATAAGGGTATATCACTTACCGATGAGGGCAGGGAGTTTGTAAGCTATGCCAAAAAGGCTGTGGGACAGTATGAGATACTTGAGGACAGATACCTGTCAAAGGATAGTGACAAGGAGAGATTTTCAGTATCCACGCAGCACTATAATTTTGCCATAAAAGCTTTTACTGATGTGATAAAGGCGGCTGACCCGGAAAGGTATGTTTTCTCCGTACACGAAACAAAGACCAGGGATGTGCTGGAAGATGTCAGGACTATGAAAAGCGAAGTGGGGATCATTTCTTTTTCAGGTGCCAGTGAGAGGGTTATAAAAAAGCTTTTCAGGGAATACCAGCTTGAGTTTACGCCGCTTATGCAGAGGGAGACTTATGCATATGTATGGAAGGATCATAAATTTGCCAAAAGAAAAAGTATTTCGATAGAGGAATTAAAAGATTATCCCTGCGTATCCTTTGACCAGACAGACGACAGCAATTTCTATCTGACGGAAGAGGCTATGGCGGATTATGATTTCCAGAAGATGATAAAGTCTGACGACCGTGCTACCACTATGGAGATAATAGCTGAGCTCCACGGATATTCCATTGGCTCTGGGATGCTTGCAAATGATAATGCCATACTTCAGGGAATGGTTTCCATTAAGCTTAAGGAAGAAGATCCGCTCATTATCGGATATATAATCAGAAAAGGAAGCCAGCTTTCCGTATATGGAAAGGCGTATGTGGAAGAGCTGTTAAAGTATAAAGAGTTATAATACCACAGAACAACGCGATAATCTCTGCTTATCACTAATGATAAATTCTCAATAATTTTCAAATCTGTTTTCACTTGTTAAGATAATCACAGAACGAAAGAGACACCCGATCATAAACAGAGGGTGATTACAGGAAAGGAGGTGCGGATGATGATAAATACAATAGTTACTAAGTGGATGGCTTGTATGTGTTGTCGAATGTTTAACTCCCGGGTGGATGAGATGGCCCGGATGAGCGGTGGATCCGCATATCCGGAGAAGATACGATGTTGAAACAGGTATCATGAAGTGTGCCAGCCGCCCGGGAGCTAAATGAAGCCCCGGTTTTTTTATCGAAAGATTAAATAATTCAGAAGAGATAAGGAGAATAAAAAATGAGCGATTACAGATTTGAAACATTACAGTTACACGTTGGTCAGGAACAGGCAGATTCCACTACAGATTCAAGGGCGGTTCCCATTTATCAGACTACATCATATGTATTCCACAACAGCAAGCATGCGGCAGACAGATTCGGTCTTGCAGATGCGGGAAACATATACGGAAGACTTACCAACAGCACGCAGGATGTTCTTGAAAAGAGAGTTGCGGCTCTGGAAGGCGGAAGCGCAGCGCTTGCTGTAGCATCCGGAGCGGCTGCCATCTCATATACGGTAGAAGCACTTGCGGCTAACGGCGGACATATCGTAGCACAGAAGACAATCTACGGCGGAAGCTACAATCTTCTTGAGCATACGCTTCCTCAGTACAATATAGAGACAACATTTGTAGATGCACATAATCTTCAGGAGGTTGAAGGCGCAATTAAGGAAAATACAAGGGCAATCTACTTGGAGACACTTGGAAATCCCAACAGTGATATTCCTGATATCGATGCAATAGCTGAGATAGCACACAAGCATGGACTTCCTCTTGTGGTAGACAACACTTTCGGAACACCTTACCTTATCAGACCTATCGAGCATGGCGCTGATATCGTGGTTCATTCCGCAACAAAGTTCCTTGGCGGGCACGGAACCACACTGGGCGGTGTTATCGTAGAGGCAGGCAAGTTTAACTGGAAGAAAAGCGGAAAGTACAAGGGCATCGCAGATCCAAATCCCAGCTACCATGGAGTATCCTTCTATGATGTAGTCGGACCGGCAGCATTTGTTACATATATAAGAGCTATTCTTCTCAGAGACACGGGAGCAACTCTTTCACCCTTCAATGCATTCCTCCTCTTGCAGGGTATTGAGACTCTGTCTCTGAGACTGGAAAGGCATGCAGAAAATACCAAAAAAGTGGTAGAATATCTTTCAAAGAATCCTAAGGTTGCAAAGGTAAACCATCCTTCGCTTGCTGACCACCCGGATCATGCACTGTATGAGAGATACTTCCCCAACGGCGGTGCATCGATATTCACTTTCGACATAAATGGCGGACAGGAAGAAGCATGGAAGTTTATCGACAGCCTGGAGATCTTCTCACTGCTTGCAAATGTTGCTGATGTGAAGAGCCTTGTTATCCATCCTGCTACTACTACACACTCGCAGCTTTCTGAGGAAGAACTGCTGGATCAGGGTATCAAACAGAGCACCATAAGACTTTCAATAGGTACAGAACACATTGACGACATCATTGCCGACCTTGAGAAGGGATTTGCAGCAATCTGATCCGGAAAGCCGGATAGAATAGCCTGAAAGGGCTGCATAACAGAATGAAGAATCAAAAGTATAACTGTCCGGGTGTTACAGACATCAGGACAGTTAGCTATGAAAAAAAGGAGGAAGGTATCAACTATGTCTAAGATTTACAAGGGAACATTAGGCCTGATAGGGAACACCCCGCTGGTTGAGGTGGTTAATATTGAGAAGGAGCTTGGGCTTGAAGCGACAATCTTAGTTAAGCTCGAATATTTCAATCCCGCAGGAAGTGTTAAGGATCGTATCGCAAAATCCATGATCGAGGATGCTGAGGAGAAGGGACTCTTAAAGGAAGGTTCAGTCATTATCGAGCCCACATCCGGAAATACCGGTATAGGACTTGCGGCTATAGCTGCATCAAAGGGATACCGTATCATCCTTACCATGCCTGAAACCATGAGTGTTGAACGCCGTAATATCCTTAAAGCCTACGGTGCAGAGATTGTCCTCACAGAGGGCTCAAAGGGAATGAAGGGCGCTATTGCAAAGGCTGAGGAGCTTTCTAAGGAAATCCCGGACAGCTTCATACCAGGGCAGTTCGTAAATCCTGCAAATCCTGCGGTTCACAGAGCAACTACCGGACCGGAGATCTGGAACGATACAGACGGTAAGGTCGATATCTTCATCGCAGGCGTAGGTACAGGAGGAACAGTAACGGGAACCGGTGAATATCTTAAATCGCAGAATCCTGATATTAAAGTAGTTGCACTGGAGCCGGAGGATTCACCTGTGCTTTCTGAGGGAAGGGCAGGTGCTCATAAGATCCAGGGAATAGGCGCAGGCTTCGTGCCGGATGTGCTTAATACAAAAGTCTATGATGAAGTCTTCAAGGCTGCCAATCAGGATGCGTTTGATACTGCCAAGCTTCTTGCAAGGAGAGAAGGTATTTCTGTGGGAATATCTTCAGGTGCTGCTCTTTTCGGAGCTATCCAGTTAGCCAAGAGGCCTGAAAACAAAGGAAAGACGATAGTTGCATTACTTCCTGATAGTGGAGACAGATATTATTCAACACCGTTATTTACAGAATGATATGAACTATCAGAGCCCGGGGAAAGACTTCCCTGGGCTTTTTTTGGTGGAATAAAAGGAGTTAGAGGAATATCATCGGGGCGTGATAATCATAATTTATCACAGAAGATAAGATATAGAGAATATCCAACTTATATGCCGGGTGATATGCTTATAGCATGAAAACAATAGTTGCATTTGGAGATTCGAATACATGGGGGCTGGTACCTAAGTCTGAGCCTCACGAGAGATATCCTGAAGATGTCAGATGGACAGGTGTGCTGCAGGGCTTATTAAAAGATGCCCGTGTGGTGGAAGAGGGACTCTGTGGAAGGACGACGGTTTTTGAGGATGAACTGAGACCGGGGAGAAAAGGTCTGTCAATGCTTCCGGTCATACTTGAAAGCCAGTATCCGGTAGATGCCGTGATCATAATGCTTGGAACCAATGACTGCAAAAGCGTTTACGGCGCATCCTCACATACCATAGGCAAGGGAATGGAACTTTGCATTGATGAATTAAAGAAATATGTTCCCGCAGAAAAGATTCTTCTGGTATCACCGATATTTTTGGGGAATGATGTGTGGTGGCCGGATAAGGATCCGGAATTCGGACCGAGATCGGTTGAGGTAAGCAAAGAGCTGAAGGCGATATATGTTCGTATAGCAGAAGCTAAAGGCACTGCGTTTCTCGCTGCTTCGGATCATGCTTATGCAGATGATCTGGATAATGAGCATATGAATGAGAAAGGTCATGCAAGCTTTGCAAAGGCAGTCTATGAAAAGCTCGTAGAAATGAGAATAGCGTGACAGCCTCTTTCAGGGTGTGGAAAGTTTTGATAGGTTATAAGTAAAAATTATCACAGGCGATAAGAAGTAACGATTTTTCGAAAATGCCTGCGGATGGTAACATTACCAATGTCAGATAAATTTTATAAAAGCAGGAAAAGGAAATGACTAAAGTATTGATGACAAAAATGAATAACACACAGTGTTGTTGCAGTAACGTATTCCGGGCTGGATCGGCGGTCGGGATGTGGGAGAATATTTCCTTGATTCCTGATAGAGAGCGATGTTAATGCGAGAACATTGTAACTTATGCCAGAAGCCCGGGAGTATGTATCCCGGGTTTTTTTATAGATTATTATTAATTAAACGGAGGAAAAGAAAATGAGCTTAAAGATTGATTCGGTACTGATACACGGAGGCAGGGACGGAGATGAAACCACAGGTGCGGTAAATGTACCCATATACCAGACATCCACATATAAGCAGGATGGTCTGGGAGAAACAAGGGGCTGGGAGTATTCCAGGACAGGAAATCCTACACGGGATGCTCTGGAAAAACTGATCGCAGACCTGGAACAGGGGGAGTACGGATTTGCATTTGCATCAGGACTGGCAGCCATTAACACGGTACTTTCATTATTTAAGTCAGGCGATAAGCTGATCGTTTCAGATAATATTTACGGTGGCACGTTCAGAATACTTGATAATGTGTTTAAGAATTTCGGCATCACATATGAGATAGTTAATACTTCGGATGTTTCGCTTATAGAGAAGGCAATCGATGACAGCGTAAAAGCTGTATATGTTGAAAGCCCGGCGAATCCTCTGCTTACTGTCACGGATATTGCTGCTGTTGCGGAGGTCGCTCATAAATACAATAAGCTCTTAATAGTAGACAATACATTTCTGACACCCTATCTGCAGAGACCTCTTACACTCGGTGCGGATATAGTTATACACAGCGGTACAAAATATCTTGGCGGACATAGTGATACTGTATCAGGTCTCGCGGTTGTTAAGGATAAGGAACTTGCGGACAGGCTTTATTATCTTCAGAATGCCATAGGCGGAGTGCTTGCACCCTGGGACAGTTTCCTTATGATACGTGGGATAAAGACTCTGGGCGTCAGGATGGACAGGCATGTTGCAAATGCAGGTAAGATCGCAGAGTGGCTTGAACAGAGCGGATATGTAAGTAAGGTATATTATCCGGGACTTAAGTCGGATCCCGGATATGAGGTTCAGAAAAAGCAGGCAGATGGAGCCGGTGCAATGATCTCGTTTGTACTGGATGAAAAGTATGATTATCGTAAATTTTTCAAATCACTTAAGCTGATAACTCTTGCGGAAAGCCTTGGCGGTGTGGAGTCGCTTGTCTGCCACCCTGCAAGCATGACACATGCTGCTATACCTGCGGATATCAGAAAGAAAGTCGGGATAGTTGATGAGCTTATACGTTTTTCTGTAGGAATAGAGGATGCTGACGATCTGATAGGGGATCTTAAGCAGGCGATAGAAGCATCTGCAAAGGAGGTGAAATGATCATGGATGTATATATGAGTGTTCATGAAATGATAGGTTCTACCCCGGTACTTAAACTGAATCACCTGGGGATAAAAAAGGAAGTGAATCTGTATGCAAAGCTTGAGCTTATGAATCCTGCAGGAAGTGTGAAGGATCGTGTGGGAATGTATATGCTCGACGATGCTGAAGAAAGAGGACTGATAAAACCGGGTGGAACTATTGTGGAGGCCACTGCCGGCAATACCGGAATAGGTATAGCGATAGCTGCATTAAACCGGGGATACAGGGTAATATTTACTGTTCCGGAAAAGTTTTCCATCGAGAAGCAGAAGATAATGAAAGCCCTTGGTGCGGAGATCATACATACCTCCAGAGAAGAGGGAATGCTTGGCGCAGAGAGAAAGGCTCAGGAGATACTTAAAGAAATCCCCGGCTCGATATCACTGGGGCAGTTTCATAATCCGGCAAATCCAAAGGCTCACTATGAGACTACGGGACCGGAGATATACAGGCAGCTTGATGGACAGATAGACTATCTCGTGGCAGGTGCAGGCAGCGGCGGCACATTTAGCGGAATAGTGAAGTATCTTAAGGAAAAGGATGAAAGTATAAAGGGTGTACTTGCAGATCCCTACGGTTCGATCATCGGTGGCGGCGAGCATGCAGACTATGATATAGAAGGTATTGGAAATGATTTTATAGCGGATACGATGGATGTGACGCTTATTGACAAGGTGATAAAGGTAACGGATACAGAGGCCTTTGAAACATCAAGAATCCTTGCGGCAAAGGAAGGAATCCTTGCCGGTTCATCATCAGGTGCTGCGCTCTCTGCAGCGATAAGGCTGGCAGACGAGATAGACCATGGAAACATAGTTGCGGTTCTTCCCGACAGAGGGGACAGATATCTGAGTAAGGGACTTTATGATTGATATTGGTAATCACTGTGAGGGAATAAGCCGCTCGTTTAGGACAGAATTCATCGCAGCAAACATGAAAGGGATATATACCGAAAGGTAAAGAAATGGTTGAAGAAAGAGAAAGCATAACCTCAAAACTGTGCTCTTTTGCAAGGGCGTGGCATACATATCATACAAGAGACATTATCTTTGATGACTATCTTGCTTTTGACATGATGGGTAAAGAAGAATATGAAAATATGTATGAGCTGATAAAGGAAGGTCTGAACGGTGACGGGCGCTTAAGCCGTGAAGACACGGAGAAAGTGATCGATGAATATTTTGCACCGATTCCGCTTTCAAGGATCCATTTCTGTGAAAGCAGACTGGCAGAATTTGCAGAAGGGAAGGATAAGATCCAGTATGTGATTTGCGGAGCTGGAGGAGATACTTTTGCATTCAGGAATGCGAATGACAATATAGAGATATTTGAGGTGGATCACCCTGATACGCAGAGATACAAGCTTGAGAGGATCAGGAAGTTAGGATGGCTGATGCGCCCTAATGTCCATTTTGTATCAGTGGACTTTGAAAAGGAAAAAATGCGTGAAAGACTTATTGAGTCCGGCTTTGATCCCAAGGTTCCTGCTTTTTTCAGTATCCTTGGAGTGACATATTATCTTTCACTGGACAATCTTAAGGAGGTCCTTGGACAGATAGCGAGTCTGTCCGGAGCATATAATGAAGTTGTATTTGATTATCCTTTTAAGAGCCATGGTTTTCCGGAAAGAGTTAAGAGACTGGAAATGATCACGGAATCATTGGGTGAGGTCATGTGCGGCGGTTTCCGCTCAGATGAGATCAGGTGTGTGCTCTGCGGATTGGGATACCGGATCAATATTTTCCTTCCACCGGAAGAGATACAGTCTCTGTATTTTGAGGGAAGGGAGGATAACCTGAGGGCATTTGAAAATGTGAGTCTGGTTTCAGCATATTTTGCAGGATATGGCAGCATCAAAGAGATGGACGACATTAATACTATGACGCAGGCAGAATAAAGATAAGCGCTGCGGAAAGGTATGAGAATATGACAATACAGCAGTTGAATTACGTGATCAAAATTGCAGAAATGGGTTCGTTAAATAAGGCTTCTGAGATTCTCTATGTGGCGCAGCCGTCATTGACCACAGCAGTGCAGGAATTAGAGAAAGAGTTTGGGATATGTCTGTTTCACAGAAGCGGGAAAGGCGTGTGTCTTACGGCGGATGGAGAAGAGTTTATCCAGTATGCCAGAAGCATTGTGGAACAGTATGACGGGCTGATAGAGCTTTATGTGGGGGGATCCTATAAGAAAAAATTCGGAATCTCGACGCAGCATTACTCTTTTGCGGTAAAGAGTTTTGTAGAGATGGTAAAAAAATACGATACCGGAGAATATGAGTTTGCCGTCAGGGAAACCAGGACACTTGAAGTCATTGAAGACGTATATACGGGAAAAAGTGAGATAGGTGTTCTGTATAAAAGTGATTTTAACCGGGCTGCTGTTGAAAAGGTATTAAAGAGCAAACATCTGGAATTTACCGGACTGACGGAGTGTGACACATTTGTCTATCTGTGGAAGGGTCATCCCCTGGCAAAAAAGAAGAGCATCCGGTTTCCGGAATTATCAGAATATCCATGTCTTTCATTTGAGCAGGGGGGATCTGCATCGTTTTATTTTGCTGAAGAGATCCTGAGTACTGAAAAATATGCAAGGACGATAAAAGCAAACGACCGTGCAACTATGTTAAACCTGATGGTCGGTCTTTTGGGATATACGCTATGCTCGGGGATCATTTGCGAGGAGCTGAACGGCAGCGATTATGTGGCGGTTCCTTTTGTTCCCGAGCATGAAAAACAGAACAGCAAAATGGAGATCGGCTATATCACAAGAAAAAACGGGAGGCTTAGCAATCCGGCCACATTGTACATTGAAGAGCTTAAAAATTACCTCGGGGTATAGAATGAATCTATATACTGATATACGCAAGTGTTATTAGACGAATCAGGCCGTCTTAAATATACTTTAGAATATTATAGAGAACAGAGGATGAAAAAATGAGTGAGAGTTTAACCACAGTATTGGCACATGCCGGTGACGGACAGGCAGAAAAAAAATACCGGGGATATGCATCGGTTCCTGAAGTGCAGCCGGTTTACATGACCAGCGTATTCGCTTTTGATGATGTGAAAAGTGTAGACGATATATACGAGGGTGAGTCTGAAGGTTATGTATATGCAAGAATGCATCACCCGAATAATGAGGCGGCGGCGGAGGCGCTGGCTTTTGCTGATAAGGCGGAAGCCGGACTGGTATTTTCGTCAGGAATGGCTGCAATCATCTTAAGTATCCTGAGTGTTGTAAAAACCGGAGACCATATAGTTTCTTCACCGGTGCTCTACGGCGGTGTAAGGGATTATCTTGAAAATGAATTAAAACGCTTTGGTGTAGATGTGACATTTACTGATTTTGGCGATCCGGAAAATGTCAGGGCTGCAATAAGACCTAATACAAAAATCGTTTACACGGAAACCATCAGTAATCCGCTGATGCAGGTGGCGGATTATCCTGTTATAGCTGATATAGCACACGAAAACGGGGCATTGTTTTTCATAGATAATACATTTGCATCACCTATAGTGGCAAATCCCGTAAAGTATGGCGCCGATCTTGTTTTATACAGTGCGACCAAATATCTGGGAGGGCACAGCGATCTGGTAGGCGGTGCGGCAACCGGTTCTGCCGGATTGATAAGCGGGATAAAAAAGAAACTGACATTGTACGGAGCTACACTCGGTGCTGCGGAAAGCTGGCTTCTGTCAAGGAGTCTCAGGACTCTTGACCTGAGGGTGACAAAGCAGTCAGAGAATGCACTGAAGATCGCGCAGTTCCTTGAAAAGCATGATGCAGTGGAAAAAGTATATTATCCGGGACTTGAGTCTGCACCGGAGCATGCACTTGCAGAAAAGCTTTTTAATAATGGTTTGTATGGAGGTATGCTGAGTGCTGACATAAAAGGAGGCGAGGCCGCGGCGGTAAAGGTTGTTAATAACCTTGGTTTTATAAAATATGTTCCGAGTCTTGCAGGTACTGCCACATCAGTGTCATACCCTGCGAAAACATCGCACAGGGCATACAGCAGGGAAGAACTGGAAAAGGCCGGAATATCTTTGGGGCAGCTCCGGTTCTCGGCAGGAATCGAAGATGCCGATGATATCATAAACCAGCTTGAAAGTGCATTGGGGAGTCTGTAAATGAAAGAACTGACATCTACTGAAAAAGCCGCATTAAAAAGGAAACTTAAAAGAGAAGCCGTGGGTCTCGGTGTTAATATTGTGGGTTTCGCCAATGTGGAGCGCTGGGAGAAATACGGCCTGACAACGGAGGAATTCTATCCCCATACCATATGGCCGTGGGCAAAGACTGTGATGGTAATGGGAGTGCAGATCTATCCGTCCATGCTGGAGACAACGCCGTCTGTTGTTTACTCAGAATTGTACAACACCACAAACCGTATGCTTGATGAGATCGCATACAGGATAGCAAATAAGCTCAATACCTATGGTTACAGGGCGCATTTCTTCCCAAGAGATTGCTATGGTGATATTTCTGTGCTGGTGAAAAAACCTGAAGTTGCATTTTCACATGTGATAGCAGGTTATTATGCGGGACTCGGAACGATAGGAATGAACCATACTCTTTTAACGGAGGAGTACGGTCCCAGAGTCCGTCTGGTAAGCGTGATCACTGATGCGGAAATAACTCCTGACAGGATGCTCAAGAAAGATATCTGTGTCGGATGTAAACAATGTGTGAAGAACTGTCCGGTGAAGGCGTTTTCAGTGGAAAACGGCCAGAAGGTTGCGACGATGGATAAGCATAAGTGTGCTAAGTATCACAGTGAGCTGAAAGGGAAATTTAAGTATCCCTGTGGAAGATGCACGGCTGTCTGCCCCATCGGAGCCGATAAGAAAAAATATGGAAGCAGAAGCGTAAGTCCGGAAGGAATAGAGCATATAAGGTCATTTGGATCAAATTAGTGATGGGTCGGATATCATGTCTTCTCATCAGTCAGATTTGATATCCATATGCCCTTCTTAAATATGGCAAATCCGATCGCTGTTTTGATAAAGTCCATGCACTGGATGGCAATGTATATTCCGAATATATTCAGTCCGGTATAGTGTGCAAGGATATATGCACAGCTTGCACAGGCCACCCATGAGAAGACGGAATCAAACAGGAAAGTGATAAGAGTCTTCCCACCGGCACGCAGGGTAAAATATAATGCGTTAAGGAATCCCTGAAGAGGGAAGAATAACGCGGTTATACGGATGAACCACTTTGCCATGTTTTTTGCGGAGTCCGTAGTGTCATAGAATTCCGGAAAGCTTGCGGAGAATATAAAGAGTACGACCGTAAGTATTCCGCATATAAATGCAGTGAACCACATAAGCATCACGGAGTTTTCCTTGGCCCGTTTGAAATCCTTTGCACCGAGTATCTGCCCTATCACGATACCGACCGCATTACCCATTGCAATAAATGCGACATTTAAGAGATTGCAGAGTGCATTGGATATGTTAAGACCGGCAAGCACATCAAGCCCGCGTACGGAGTAGCACTGCGTCATAAAGGCAATCGATCCTGCCCAGAGAAATTCATTGAGCATGATCGGTATGCCTTTTTTTATTGTAGGCATTACACTGATATTTTTGATCAATAGGGTCCTGTATATACCTTTAAGGAAAAAGTGTTTTTCTCTGGCGATATGTGCCCATATGATCAGTACGACAAATTCAACTATCCTTGCGATCACTGTGGCCCATGCCGCACCGGCAACACCGAGCTTAGGAAAACCGAAATTACCGTATATCAGCAGATAATTGAAGATAACATCAGCTGCAACGGATATTATTCCTGCTATCATAGGCTTGAAGCTTTCGTCAGTCTCCCTTAAGCTGGTGGCATAGACCTGGGTGATGGCAATGAAGGGAATGCTCACAAGCATGATGCGGAGATACTCTTTGGCAAGCTTAACCGTAAGGGTGACATCAATGTCCTCAGACTGGCCCTGCATATACAGCCCTATAAAGAAATTGTCGAACAGTAAAAATATCAGTGCGCCGATGAGCCCGACGATCAGACCTTCCCAAAGTTTTAATCTGAAAACATCCTGAACGCCTCTTATGTTTCCCTTTCCGTAGTACTGTGCACCGAAGATGCCGGGACCGCTGAGGGCGCCGAACAGTGCGAGCCAGAAAACAAACATAAGCTGTCCCGAAACCGACACAGCTACTATGGCTTCCGTCCCCTGGCTTCCAACCATAAGATTATCCACAAGCCCTACGGCGTTGGAGATACCATTCTGGATCATGATGGGTATGGCAAGGACTATTGTCTTTTTGAGTAAGTTTTTATCTATCTTGAGCATAACGCACTAATTATACATAGTTTTGTATGCTTCATCAAATCTCTGTGGGAATTGCTATGCGGCTATAATAAACATGTATTGTTATTGCACTTTCCTGGCGGATAATGCCGGCATATAATTAAAAAAATTATTGACAATATTTTTTTCACCCTGTACAATTCAAGACAACTGAATAAAACAAACCTGTGAAGCGGAAGAAAAAGCATTTTATCGCCGGAATAATAATTCCAAGCGAGTCCGGGATGGTGAGAGCCGGATGGTATGAGGGGTGCGTGAGATCGTGAATCATGAAGTTCGAAAGATTTCTTATATGGGCCGCTGAGGGCATGGGGAAAGAGTGATCGAGTATCCGTGACGTGAGGCATACGTTAGTTGCCGGGGATATGAAGGTATCCCGCAAGAGCACGGATCATACCGTGAATCAAGGTGGCACCGCGGATAGAGAATTAATATTCGTCCTTGACAGAAGCATATTTCTGTCAGGGATTTTTTGTTTGTGCGATAAAGTCGTCAAGTGTCTGGCCATGCTTGCATGGTCAGACGCCTGACACACGGATGACCGAATGGACGCCGTGCTTGCACGAGCGGACAGTTGGACATATGTGTGTCAGATGTCGGCTGTGCTTGTCAGAGCCGACATTTGACGGCCAACGCATCATCCGGCAGGGTTTCCCTGCCGGATGCCGGAAAAGAACCTGGGCAGAGCAGCAGAAACTGTCAACAAAGTGAGTTATTTTACAAGGAGGAAACAGCAATGATCAAGGAAGCAATCGTAAAAATCGTAAACAAAGAGGATTTAAGCTATGATGAGGCTTACACCGTGATGAATGAGATCATGAGCGGTGAGACATCGCCTACACAGAATGCGGCATTTCTGTCCGCTCTCTCCACGAAGAGTGCAAGGGCGGAGACCACAGATGAGATAGCAGGCTGTGCTGCAGCAATGCGCGACCATGCTACAAAGGTGGACACGGGAATGGACGTGCTTGAGATCGTGGGCACCGGCGGAGACAATGCAGGGAGCTTTAATATTTCTACCACAACGGCTATCATTGCAGCGGCAGCAGGCATCAAGGTGGCAAAGCATGGCAACCGTGCGGCATCATCGCTCTGCGGAACAGCTGACTGCTTAGAGGCCCTTGGTGTAAATATCGACCAGAGCCCTGAGCTTTGCGTAAAGCTTTTACAGGAAGCCGGAATGTGCTTCTTCTTTGCACAGAAGTATCACACATCCATGAAGTATGTAGGTGCTATCAGAAAGGAGCTGGGCTTCAGGACCGTGTTTAATATCCTTGGCCCCCTTACTAATCCCGCTTCTCCTTCCATGCAGCTCCTGGGTGTATATGATGAGTATCTTGTAGAGCCCCTTGCACAGGTTCTCGTAAGCCTGGGCATCAAGCGTGGCATGGTGGTATACGGAATGGACAAACTGGATGAAATCTCACTTTCAGCACCCACAAAGATCTGCGAGATCATGGACGGATGGTTTAAGACAAGCCTTATCAAGCCTGAAGACTTTGGATTCGAGAGATGCGACAAGAGTGACCTTAAGGGCGGTGCACCTGCGGAAAATGCACAGATCACCAGAGATATCTTAAGCGGTGCAAAGGGTCACAAGAGGAATGCGGTTCTTATGAATGCAGGCGCTGCTCTTTACATCGGCGGTAAGGCAGACAGCATTAAGGACGGCGTGGCAAAGGCTGCGGAGATAATCGATTCCGGCAAAGCAACGGAGACACTGGAGAAGATCATTGCAGTAAGCAATAGTTGATCATTCCTGCCGACAGATCTTCTGTCGGTGTGACCGTTCGCCTAGCGGTTCTTATGGAAATATCAGGGTCTGTGCATCCATGCAGCGTTGTTCACTCGGCCTGCAATCCGTTGCAGACCGTTCCTGGGACAGTTTAACATCTCTGAGAACTGCTTGGATTACATAAACACCGACAGAATATTCTGTATGGCATGGAAGTGGTTAAGTTAATTTATTTGGAGAGAAAGTATGACTATACTCGATGAAATAGCTGCATATACAAAAGAAAGGGTTAAGGCTGCAAAAGAGATAAGGCCGCTTTCCGATATACGGGAAGAAGCGTATAAGATGCCCAAGGGTGAGCTCGTGTTTAAACAGGCCCTGCTTAAGGATGACATATCGTTTATCTGTGAGTGCAAGAAAGCGTCGCCGTCAAAGGGAGTGATCGCTGAGGATTTTCCTTATCTGCAGATTGCATGCGATTATGAAAAGGCCGGAGCGGATGCAATATCTGTCCTTACAGAGCCTAAGTGGTTTCTGGGGAAGGATGAGTATCTTAAGGAGATCACTTCTAAGGTAAATATACCTGTGCTCCGCAAGGATTTTACCGTTGATGAGTATATGATATATGAAGCGAAGCTTTTAGGCGCATCGGCAGTTCTCCTGATAGTTGCGATCCTTTCCGATGAGGAGCTTAAAAAGTACTCGGCAATATGCGATGAGCTGGGACTTTCAGCACTGGTGGAGTGCCATGATGAGAGCGAGATCGAAAAGGCACTTAATGCAGGCGCGGGAATCATCGGTGTAAATAACCGTAACCTTAAAGATTTCTCGGTGGATATAAGTCTTGGAAAGAAGCTCAGGAAATGCGTGCCGGAAGGCGTGGCCTATGTATCCGAAAGCGGCGTGAAGGAAAAGGAAGATATAGAGCTGTTGCGTGAGATAGGCGCGGATGCCGTACTTGTGGGCGAGACGCTGATGCGTGCAGAGGATAAATCGGAGAAACTGCGGTATCTGAAGGGAAAATAAAAATCCTTTCTACACACAAAAATATTTTTGAGGAAATCTCATGACCAAGATCAAACTATGCGGAATAACAAGAACGGAAGATATAGATACGATCAACCGTCTGCAGCCGGACTATATAGGATTTGTTTTCTGGGCAAAGAGCAAAAGGAATATCGACAGGCAGAAAGCAGCAGAATTAAAAAAAATGCTTTTACCCGGAGTTAAGACCGTAGGTGTCTTTGTGGATGAAGATGTAAATTATGTTGCAGAAATCATGAACACAGGGATCATCGATGCCGCACAGCTCCATGGGAATGAGGATGATGATTATATCGGGAGTCTGAGAAAACTTACGGAAGAAAGCGTTATAATTAAAGCGTTCCGGATAAGGAACGGGGATGACCTGAAGACAGCGGAGAAAAGCACCGCTGACATGATATTGTTAGATGCCGGCAAGGGCGAAGGAAAGAAATTTGAATGGGGGCTGTTAAAGGATTTTGACAGACCGTACTTTCTGGCAGGCGGGCTGGATACGGAGAATGTAACGGAAGCAATAAGGGAGCTGCATCCCTACGGAGTGGATGTCAGCTCAGGCATAGAGCGGGACGGAGTAAAAGATGCCGGACTAATGGAGAAGTTTAGCAAAGCAGTAAGGAAATATTGAAATCAGAAAAACTGAGAAGCATAGAAAGGAGCAGATATGAGCGAAAATAAAAAGGGGCGTTTCGGCATACACGGTGGTCAGTATATCCCTGAGACACTGATGAATGCCGTGATCGAACTGGAGGAGGCCTATGAAAGAATAGGAAAGTCTCCGGAATTTAAAAAGGAACTGTCGGAGCTTTTCAATGATTATGCAGGCAGACCGTCCAGGTTATATTTTGCCAAAAAGATGACAGAGGACCTGGGGGGCGCAAAGATATATCTTAAGCGTGAGGACTTAAACCACACCGGTGCTCACAAGATAAACAATGTGTTAGGCCAGGCGCTTCTTGCTAAGAAAATGGGCAAGACCAGGCTCATAGCTGAGACCGGTGCAGGTCAGCACGGCGTGGCTACAGCTACAGCAGCTGCACTTATGGGAATGGAATGTGTGGTATTCATGGGTGAAGAGGATACCAAGCGCCAGGCACTGAATGTATACAGGATGAGGCTCTTAGGCGCGGAGGTTGTTCCGGTTAAGACCGGTACAGCTACTCTTAAGGATGCTGTGTCTGAGGCGATGCGCGAATGGACCAGAAGGATAGACGACACCCACTACTGTCTCGGTTCCGTAATGGGACCTCATCCTTTCCCTACCATAGTAAGGGATTTCCAGGCGGTTATTTCCGAAGAAATAAAGACACAGATAATGGAGAAGGAGGGCAGGCTTCCTGATGCGGTACTCGCCTGCGTAGGCGGTGGCTCCAATGCTATCGGAACTTTCTACCATTTTATAGAGGATAAGGATGTGCGTCTTATAGGCTGCGAGGCAGCAGGCAGAGGTGTGGACACTTTCGAGACGGCAGCTACCATAGCAACAGGCCGTGAAGGTATATTCCATGGAATGAAGTCATATTTCTGCCAGGATGAGTTCGGGCAGATCGCACCGGTTTATTCCATATCAGCAGGACTTGATTATCCCGGTATCGGACCGGAGCATGCATACCTTCATGATACGGGGCGTGCCGAGTATGTGGCAATTACAGATGAAGAGGCAGTACAGGCATTTGAATATCTGGCAAAGACGGAGGGCATAATTCCGGCCATTGAATCGGCACATGCAATCGCCCATGCGAGAAAGATCGCGCCGCAGATGGGGAAAAATCAGATAATAGTAGTGACAGTTTCAGGAAGAGGCGACAAAGACTGTGCAGCCATCGCAAGATACAGAGGCGAGGAGGGAATCCATGAGTAAGATAAGTCAAGCATTCAAAAACGGCAAGGCATTCATACCTTTCATAACCTGCGGTGATCCGGATCTTGAGACCACGAAGAAATGTGTGCTTGAGATGGTAAAGGCAGGAGCGGATCTCGTAGAGCTTGGAATCCCCTTTTCGGATCCTACGGCAGAAGGTCCTGTCATACAGGAAGCAAATGAGAGAGCGCTTAAAGCAGGTACCACCACGGATAAGATCTTTGAGTTTGTAAAGGATCTGCGCAAAGAGACGGATGTGCCAATGGTATTTATGACCTATGCAAATGTGGTATTTTCATACGGCTCGGAAAGATTCATGAAAAACTGCAAGGAAAGCGGGATCGATGGTGTGATCCTTCCGGATCTGCCATATGAGGAAAAGGACGAATTCCTGCCGGTGTGCCATGAGTATGGTATCGACCTGATCTCACTTATTGCACCTACATCCAGGGACAGGATCGCAATGATCGCGAAGGAAGCGGAAGGCTTTATCTACCTGGTGTCGAGCCTCGGCGTTACGGGGATGAGGAGCGAGATCACTACGGATCTGGATTCCATAGTGAAGCTCATCCGTGAAAATTCAAGCGTGCCTTGTGCCATCGGCTTCGGGATATCAAAGCCTGAGCAGGCTGCAAAGATGGCAGCGATCTCGGACGGAGCCATCGTGGGATCAGCCATTATTAAGCTGATAAATGAGGATAAGGATACTGCGCCTGAGCGTGTGGGTGAGTATGTGAAGCAGATGAAGGCGGCGGTTGTTGCTAAAACAGAATAATAAAACTTCCCACATATAGTCTGTGGAAAGCAGAACGACGACTCGCATATGCCCCGGAACCGATGCAATTGTGAGTGTCGTTCTGGATAGTTCAGTTAGTGGGAAGTTTAAATATTACAAGTGATTTACACAGAGAGGATTACTACTATGAAAATTTCACCCGAAATCAGTAAGATGAAAGAATACGCAGCAGACGGCCGCTACAAGGTCATGCCGGTATATACTGAGCTGCTGTCGGACTTTATCACACCTATTGAGACTCTGAAGATCCTGAAAAACGTCTCAAAGCACTGCTATATGCTTGAGTCAGCAGGTGCTGATATGCGCTGGGGCAGGTACACATTTTTAGGCTATGATCCCAAGCTTTCAATTACATGCACTGACGGTGATCTTAAGATCGGAGATGTCCATATAAAAACAGATAATCCCTCTGAGCAGATCCGTCAGGTGCTTGCTGAATACAAGAGTCCTGCCCTGGAAGAATTGCCTTCATTTACGGGTGGATTTGTGGGATATTTTTCATTTGATTATCTCCGATACAGTGAGCCGGAAGCAGGCGGTGATGTGCAGGATACGGAAGGTTTCAATGATGTGGACCTGATGCTTTTTGACAAAGTCATCGCCTTCGATAATGTAAAGCAGAAAATCATTCTCATCGTAAACATGAAGCTGGAAGAGGGCGAGGCCGGATACAACAAGGCTGCCTTAGAGCTTAAGAACCTGGCAGAGCTTATAAAGCATGGGGATAAGATTAAAGAAAAGCCCGGCAATATGAAGAGCGACATCACTCCTTTATTTAATAAGGAAGAGTTCTGTGAGATGGTAGAACGCGGCAAGAGCCACATAAAAGAAGGTGACATTTTCCAGATAGTGCTTTCCAACCGGCTGAGCATAGATTACGAGGGGAGCTTGCTGAATACCTACAGGATGCTGCGGACGGTGAATCCTTCTCCGTATATGTTCTATTTTTCCGGTACTGACATGGAAGTGGCGGGGGCATCTCCGGAGACTCTGGTAAAGCTTGAGAACGGCGTGGTGCACACTTTCCC
>CAMOJK010000026.1 GCA_946616835.1 uncultured Lachnospiraceae bacterium | reverse complement strand
CCATCACTTTCAGCCCTTTTTCGTTTGCAGTTGCAAGGCTTTCCTTTAACTCATTCGTAAATTTTTTTCCGGACATTTCATTCAAGCCAAACTGTTGCAGCACTCCTGTATACACACAGTTGTAGTAATTTGCAAGCTTGCTAAACTCCTTATCCTTCTCATTATTCATATCGAAATACGGTGGCTTGCAATTCATCATCTCAATAACATCCTGAAGTATCATGAAATCAGCCTGTACTTTATAAAAATTTCCTCCGATCATACGAAGCATATCATATGGATGGATCTGCGAAAACAGCTTTCCGTAAGTAAGCTCCATGCGTTTTAAATGGACATAATATATCTGCTTCGTTTCCAAAAAAGCTTCTGTAAACTGCCTGTTTGCCTCTTCTTTGCTCAGCTTATTGTCTTCCATATTTTTAGTTGCATCAAGCCGCTTAAGAATACTTAACAGCTGTTCATTGCTCCTTACCTCACCCACACTGGTCCTGAAACTTGATGCAACACGTTTTATGAGCATCCCTTTCACCTGAACCTCGTTTCCGACACTGGTCACCAATCTGTTGTCCTCAGTTTTAGTATCTAATTCCTTCGTACCATTTCTGTATATTTTCTTATCAGAATGCATTATTTTTTCGTAATCCGGATTATTTTTCAGGTTCTTTATCTTATCCGTTGAAAAAGAAAAATGCTTAAACGACCTGGCCATATACTTCTCATCATTCTGTTTTTGATTTTCTCTCCTTTCCTTTACCGCAATTTCATTCTCATCGAATTTTATCCCTGAATACTTTTCAGAAAACCTGCCAAAGAGCTTATCATCCCAGCCTTCCTTCGATGCACGCTTGCGAAGTTTTTCAATGTATTTTTTCTGCTCTTGGGGCGTAAGTGAAGGTCCATGTACGACATCTTCCTTTACATAGTTAAACGCTTTTAAATAACCTTCATTACCTGCGGAAAGCTTTTCTAAGTCAATCTTGCTGAATTTTCTTACTTTTCCTGTTTTAGCGCCCGTTGTATTGAATGTTGCATACAAGACCAGAACATGGTTATAAACATTATTATAGTAATTCGACAGATTGACAAAATCCTTATCCTCTTCACTCTCAGGATTAAAATACTTCCCTCCATCCTTTATAAACTGTGTAAGATCCTGCAGTATGGAAAATTCATCCACAAACTCAGGGTAATTATCTCCCAGCATGCGATAAACATCATAGGGATGCAACTGTGTCAGCTTCTTTCCATATGTTGCTTCCAGCTTCTTCAAATGCTGATAATAATGCTTCTTAAGTTCTTTCAGTGCATCATCCTGCTGCCTGTTCGCTTCATCCACACTCAGTTTTTTCTGCTGCATATTTCCCTTTGCATCCAGCCGCTGCAGGATTGAAAGCCACTCATCATCTGTTTTTCCCATACCGAATTTTCCCATTACAGATGCCGCTATCCGATTGAGGACAAGTCCGTTTATTCTAAAATCGCCTTTTATTATATTTCCGTCTTTATCTTGAGCTACATTTTCAATATCAAATTCATTATTGAAAGCCATAAACTCTTTTGACATATTCCGGACTTTTATCCTGGCTTTTCCGGTAGTATACATCTTAAAAATATCCGCAGAATTTTTCAGTTTACCCGCATTTTCCGGAGACAGGTCAAACTTATTTAAAGGCTCATATTTTTCCCCGGCTTTTTTTTCAAGTACTTTATTAAACTCTTCCGGGCTATAATCCTTCTCTTCTAAGCCGCCTTCCTTATGCTCAATATCCACCCAGCCGTTATCGATTTTCTTCTCAGTTTCTTTCTTTCCGCTGTCTTTCTCTGCTTCGCCGGATTTTTCTTTGCTGTCCTTTTTCTCGTTATTCTTTTCGTCTTCCTTTTTATCTTCCCCGGTCGCCTTTTCTGCTTCGCCCTTCTTTTCTTCGCCGGCTTTATGTTCTTCTTCCCCCTTTTTTCCATCGTCTATCTTCTCTTCGCCTTCTTCCTTTTCCTCGCCTTTCTTCTCTCCACCGGCTTTTTCTTCGTTTGCTTTCTCCTCGTTGTCGTTCTTCTTTTCGATGTCCTTTTTGTCTTCTTTCTTTTCTTTCTTATCTTTCTTATCTTTCTCTTCCTTCTCTTCTGCCTCTCCTTCTTCCTTCTTTTCTTCTTCTATCTTCTCTTCATCCGGTTTCTTTTCGTTTACCTTCTCCTCTTCCTCATCCTTGAAGTAAGCTTCAATATCTTCAAGTTCTTTCTGCCTTCCTTCGATCTCTTTCTTTGTCTCAGAAGCTTTTACCTGTTTTTCTTCCTTCTCCAGGTCAGCAAAAATATCTTCCATTTCATCCTGGCTCACCTGAAACTGTATAAGCAAGGTGCTTTCTTTATCCTTGGATGCTTTAATAGTTCCGGACTCTTCAATCTCCTTCAGATCATCATAGCTCTTAAAAAAGCCAAGACCCTGCATGATATTTGCGATCCTTGCACCGATTCCGCCAAAAAGCTTAGCGGACGTCCTGTATACCGTTTCCGATGGCTTAGCTTTTCCTCTCATCTTTCTGAAAAGATAAGGGAAGCCATGTACCAATGAGTCATACATTCCCACCGGCAATGCAAAAACTCCCTTTGCACAATCCCTGAATATCTGGCGGCTTTCCGTAAGACCTGCCCAGCCTTTCGTAAGACTGTAGTCAACTGTCCATTTTTTCTTGGATCCAAACTTTTTGGAGGCCGCATTAAAAGCCATGGAAAGGAGCTTAAGCGGCATCTTTGCCACCTTTCCCGCTAAGATAAGTGTATTGGAAGCTATCATGGTACCGATACCAATGGTTCGGTCTATCAGACCACCCGTCACGTTGTATATAGCTTTCGTGCGGTCCCAGTTATTCTTCATTGCGGTTTTCCACCACTCTTTATGACGCTGCGAAAGCCCGGGGAGTTCATTATTTTCTGCCTGTTTTTTCCTATTGTCTTTATATATCTGATTCCTGTTGCTTATGGAGTCTGCAGCGTGGAGAGCCTTAAGGAATGTCGGGAAAGCGGTATCACTTTCATTTTTAGAATCCAGGGATTTCATCATTTCTCTTCTGCTTCCCGAAAGCATAAAATATCTGTTGTCCATATTGATGAGTTCCTTAATGCGGGCCATCTTTTTAAGCCTTTTCTGTCCCTTGCCGTGCTTCACAGCTTTTCCAAATTCCGCAACATAGCTGTCTACACTGCTTACAAGGTCTTCATATGCCTGCCCGAACCTTTCTCTCTCATCAGCGGGTATGTCTGCATCTTTTTTTCCTTCAAGCACATTTTTTCTGATATCAAGATAGGTACGAAGAGCCGTCCTCACTGCACTGCGCGAAGCCGCCTCAGCATAATCAGCATTAAGCATCAGGATATCCATGCCCATTCCCATTTTGGAAACATCATTTTTATCCTTACCCGATATGAAGCGCTTCTCTTCTTTACTGATCTCTGCATTCGAGAGCTTTTCAAATGGAATCTCCTGCTGGTTTTGAATAATTTCATTCTCCTGATCAGATTTCTTCAGGTCAACTTCCGCACCAGTGGTGACTAATGATTCTTTCTTATCAAGATTCTTTTCCAGATTCTTTTCCTGATTCTTCTCCCGCTCCTTTTCAAGGTCTTTATTTAAATTTATTTCCAAATTATTATCCATTTTGTCACCTCAAAACCGCATTTTTATAAAACCGTATGCTTTTTATAGCCCCATGAATTTTGCCAGCTTCTCCATTCTTTCCGGCGAGTAGTCCTCTGCCTCAAGTTCACCGGCAGGAATCTTCTCATCCGAAAGACCTGCTTCTTTTCTTAATATATCCCACTGCTTACTGCTTATTATATCTTTCCTTAAAGGTGCGGACAGCACGCCGCGGTACTGCATCATAGTCCGTGTCCCGGGGAAAAGCTTTCTCATAGTCGCAAAACCCTCATCACTCTCAAACTTTCCATGCAGCATAGACTTTTCTCCGTCACATTTTAATGCTGCCCCGCCGGCAAACCTTATCAGTTTCAGGATAGCGCCCGGATCACAATTCGGCAGGCTTCGTACTGTCTCAAATCTGTAATTTCCCCGTTCCTGACGATGGAATAAAAGCACCGCCTTGACTGTCATATTATCCATTACGACACAGCTCACATCTTTATCAAAAAAACTATAGCTTGTATTCACAAGCTCCACATCGTAGCTATTGTTGAGTGTCTTAAAAAACCGCTTTAGCATCATTTCTCCGCCTACGCCAAGTTCTCTAAGGGACTTTACCCCGTCTGTCGGGCCGTTCATATATTCGCTGTCTTTTATATCTGTCACATTCAGATAGAAGTTATTTCCTGCGCGGAGGCTGAAAACAAATTTCCATGAATCAAGGAAATTTTCGAGCACAGCGAACCGTTCACGATCCTTTTCTTCCTTAAGCTCCGTTACATTCATATTTAGGGTTATGATGCTGCCTTCAGCCTGAATTGCATATCCCGCAAGCTCTGCCATCAGCATATTACCCACACCGGTCTTTTTATATACATCCGCAACATATATCCATTCAAGCCTTATATCATTAGCTGCAGTTCCGCTTATGGTATTGATACTGAAAACTGCCACTCCGGCCACAACCATAGAATTGCCCTTATGCCTGACGGCACCAAGAGCTTTCTTTCTTCCTTCCAGAATATCATCATAGTGTTCTGCAGGTATGAGGCTTCGGAATGCCTGCACATTATTTTTTGTCACTCTGCTGACAAGAGGCCAGTATTTTTTTTCAAAGCTTCTGAGAATACCGAGTCCGGCTTCCAGCCTGTCCCTTCCGAAGCCGGCCAGGGGATTGAACACCTTAGCCGTTTCAAAACAGGTATCCATTAATGACAGATAAGCTGTCTCTTTCTGCTCCGGAGTCATTCCCTCACCCGACATTTCGATCATATTCACCAGGGCCAGCTTGTCTGAGAGTTCCTCTAACAGATAGTCATCCTCTACAAGCATGGTCATAATATCATTTTCTTCCTCATCATAAGCTTCCAGGATTTCTCTAAAGAATCTGCCTGTTTCCCCGGCCTGTGCAACAAGCTCTGCATCCATTTCTTCACTTTCATCTGCCCAGTCCGAAAGCTCTGTTAATAAGCTGTCCAGCTTTTTTTCATGCTCTTTATCCATAGCGCTTATCTCCTTTTTAAGTACACCCCTGAACCAATATTCCCGGTACCTGCTCTGACAGACATTTTTCTTTACATGGTACTAAAGTCAACAGCATGATACACCTAATATGATACCCTACTATGTCAAATGATACTACCCATTGCGTACCCAACGCGTACCCGTTTTTTCAGCCGTAGTATGTCTCACTGACTGAAACTTCCCGCACCATGTAGTCTTGTCTGACGGTGTTTTAGGTGAGCAGTGCGAACGACACCACCGGCAGGCAAGCTACCGGTGTGAGGAAGTTAGTGGTATACCATCGGCAGAGGATATGCGAAAAAAACACCCCTTCACAGGAAGGGGGGTGAAAGCGATTGTAGTTTCGTAAAGCGGATTATTATCAGACCATTACACTATATTCGGTACGATACCGTGCTTGATATGCTTGCGGTAGAAAAGATTTACCCCAAGATAGAAAAATGAAGTAAGAGGCCGCCTGAAGAAATTCTTTACAAATATGGTACGCTTAAGAATGCTCCGGTAGGAATACACTTCATCGTAAAGCTCCCAGTAAGCCTTAGTCAGCTCCTCCGGTGTCATATTCTTAGGTATATGAACAGCCTCACAGGCATTGTAGGAATACATATCTGTATTATAGATGCGGTTCTGCTCTTTCATCTCATCATAGAACTGAGTACCGGGGATAGGGGTAAGTATATAGAATCTCGGTACTGTGATCTTATTCTCCTCGATGAATTTTGCGGTCTCCCGTATGGACTCCAAAGTATCACCCTCTGCCCCAACCACCATTTCGGTTGATACATCTATGCCGTATTTCCTGATGATCTTAAGCTGTTCAGAATACTGGTCCGGGTGTGCCCATCCTTTCTGCATGCCTAAAAGACTTTCCCTGCTGATGCTTTCCAGTCCGAAGCTTAAGACATAGCAGCCGCTTTCCGCAACCACTTTCAGTAATTCCTCGTCCTTTGATATATCAATGGAACACTGCGTCATCCAGTGCATCTTAAGCTTTTTTATCTCACTGCAGAGAGCAAAGGCATACTCCCTGTTTGAAAATAGATTGTCATCCAGCAGAAGGAACTGCTTGAATCCGAGTTCCTTTACCCGCTTTATATCCCGGATCACGTCCGGTATCTCACGCCTTAAATACTGACCGTGATACAGACAATATATGGAGCAGAAGCTGCAGGTCTTTGGGCACCCTCTCCCCGCCTGCACCGGAAGGAAATTACCTATCCTCTTTTTCAGTACCAGCTCGTACCTGGGCAGCGGAGTCTCTAACTTCGTAAGTTTCTTTTGATACACCTTCTTAAGCGTGCCGTTACGGTAGTCCTCTATCATCTGGCCCCAGGTCTCTTCCGAATCACCTATCATGACGCTGTCACAGTATTTCTTCGCTTCTTCAGGCATCAGTGAAACCATATAGCCACCCAGAATAACTGTTTTTCCCAGCGCCCTGAATTTATTCGCTATGTCAATGGTACGCATCACGGCATGCCCCATGCTGCTTATGCCTATCAGCTCAGCATCCGTATCAAACGGCACATCCTCGATGGTCTCATAGCAGAGCTCCACCTCAAAGTCATCAGGCGTAAGTGCTGCCAAAAGTGGAAGTGCAAGACCCACAAAATAGAGCCTGCTCTTCTTTACCAGGTTGCCGTACTGGTCATATGGTGTAGGTTGTATTAATAATATCTTGTTTTTCATAAGTACTTCTCATTAAATCCGTGTGTATATCTGCCATAGGTTTATATCCCAAAATCTTCCACTCACTTCGACATCGGAACAGTTGCGACACGGTATGAATTATATCTTTTTCCGCACGATGCAAGTCACTGTTCTATTTCCCACAAACTATATGTTTGAAATCCTAGTATATCAGTCAAATTTTCTAATCGTATTTACTTAAACTTCCCACACACTGAACTGGTTAGAACGACACTCGCAATTGCATCGGTTCCGGCGCATATGCGAGTCGTCGTTCTTCTCCCAAAGACTACATGTGGGAAGTTTTAGGTATTTATCTATAATAGAATCATCCGCTTAATCTTCACAAAAAAAACCTTTATGATATACAAAACAGCACCGGGGTAATTATTATCCTTGTATAACGGTGACTTGCGGTTCTTAAATGCCAGTCCCAGAGAAAGCTTGTAATACTCCCATGTAAATGCTCCCACGCTCATATGCTCCGGTTTCAGAAGACAATGAAAAAGATCCTGCTTGGTCACATCCTTATTTATCATCTGATCCTCGTATTTCTTGTACATGGCAGAACCCTGCATGGGTGTGAATACAGAGACCGTCGGAATAATTTTTCTGGCCGCGATCCAGTTATAAAGTTTCTTAAAATCCTCTTTGGTCATTCCCGGGTGTACTATAAAAAGCCCTGCACATATCACATTGTTTTCAGCAAGAATACGAATGCATTCCTCATTCTCGGAAACCGTGACTCTCTTATTATAGGAATCCAGCTCCTCTTCGCTGGTTGCTTCCAGCCCCACCATTATCAGTGAAAGACCTATTTCCGCAAATTCCTTTATTATATCTTCATTATGCGCGATAAAATCCGCACGCCCATAGATAAGATATTTCTTATGAATATCCCTCTCCTTTATCAGACGGATAAATTCTTTCAGATAATCCCGGTCAATCAGGAAATCATCATCAGTAATATGTATCGCCGGCACATCAAGCGAAGCGATCTCATCCACCAGGCTTTCCACGCTCCTGCAGGCATAGCGTCCGCTGTTCCGGTTGGTACAGAAGCAGAAATTACATGCCTTCCTGCAGCTGTAGGAATTCTTTACCAGTGCAAGAGGCCTGAAGCAGAGATACCTGAAGCGGTGCTTGTTCCTATAAAAATATGTCCTGTCCGGAACCGGAAGGTCAGCCGGTGTCTCCACCACCTTTGGATTGACTATCCACTCACCTTCAGCATTTCGATAACATATGCCAGGGATATCTTTTAATGATATCCTTGCATCACAATTACCACAGTCTTTATGATATTCGCCATCTACCTCATCACGACATAAATCTTTTCCTGCCAAATTCTCTGCTGCATCGTTGAAACAGCTATCGGTATCATGATGATTATCATTGGCAGATAATTCTTCTTCAACAGAACTGGAAACACTATCATCTTTAGCTTGTTTATAGGCTTGCTTCTCCTGCTCTATATACCTGATCAGCTTCTTCTGTTTTTCCAGTCCGCTCAGATGATAAAGATAGTCTGCCTTCGACCCAAAATAATTTGCGTAATTGATCTCGACATTCGATCCCCCCAGAATGATCTGTATCTCCGGATCATAGGACTTTATCACATCACAGTACTTTATCACCAGTTTCTGCTGTGTTATATATCCTGTAACACAGACAACATCCGGCTTAACTTCCTTAAGCTTCTTCTTCATGGAAGTCAGTTCGTACCTCCGGTCATAAATTACCGCATGATGACCCATGGCAGTAAACACCGTATAGAGATACTCCATCTCCAGCGGTTCATGCTCCACCAGATACGTATAGCTGAATATTCCTACTGTCTCAGGTTTTATGAGAAGTATATTCACTCCATGCAATCCTCTAATGTAAATTCACGCACTACTATCATATAAAACTTCCCACACCGTATAGACTCGCCTGACGGTGTAAAGTGAGACTCTGCGAACTGACCCCACCGGCAGGTGAGCTATCGGAGTGGGAAGTCTTAGCTATCCTTAAGCAGTTCAGACTATCATTTGTTTTTATACTTCTTGTTAAACAAATGTGTTATCCCCGCCCAGTATATCCTCGGATAATTCACATAATACAGAAAATGGAACTCCAGCTTAAACAGAAGCATAGGCATGGCGCTGGGTTTCATCAGCACACTGGTTCCCCCGGTCCTTCTGTATGTATAGTTATAAAGCCTGTCCTTGTTTTCCTCATATACACTCGTTCCCTTAAAAGGAATAAGAATGCTGAAGAGAACCCATATCAGCCCCTCATCCCTTATGAACTTATTTATGTTCATAAAATCCTTATGCTTGAAATCATAATTTATGACAAAAAGCCCCACACAGAGCATGTTATGTTCTCTCAGTATACGGACAGCATTTTTATTTATCACTACACTTGAATGCTTATTGTATTTCTCAAGAGTAGAATCCTCCACAGCCTCCAGCCCCACCAGCATGTCACGTATACCAGCCTTATAAATAAGCGGCATTATGTCCTCACAGTTTACTATGCTGTCTGCTCTGGAAAAGATCATAAATGTCTTATGGCATCCAAGGGCCAGCAGCCTTTCGCAGAATTCCTTCACGCGCTCCTTATTTACCAGGAAATCATCATCTATGATGAAGATCTTATCATTGTCGAGGTTAACTATCTCATCTATAACATCATCCAGGTCTCTTACCCTGTAGGCACAGCTGTTAAACTGCCTTGATATGCAGAACTTGCAGTTCTGGGGACAGGAGAACGCTGTCTTCATCATGGAAAAGCATCCCTTGGCAAGCACCTTGAACTTATCCCTATTATCATAGAAATGGCTTCTGTCCGGCAGTATCCCATAATCACTTACCGGCTCTCCCTTAAGATTCTGCACCCAGTTTCCATTCTCGTCACGAAAAGAAATTCCACTGCACTCTTTCAGTGTTTCTATCTCCATATCCTTCCTGACAGCAAGCCTGAATGAATCCAGTCCGTTATCATAAGAAACATAATCCACTTCATCCAGCAGGAAGTCCTCATGATTTATGACTACTTCCGGGCCTCCAACCATTATCTTTACATCCGGGCGTTTCTTCCTTAAGAATTTAATAAGCTTTATAACATACCAGGCTGTGTTAGACATAACGGAAAAGCCTGCAATGGTAACGCCGTTATCGTCAATCTTTTTCAAGAGCCTGGAATACCTGCCTATAGGGCTTTCAATGCTCTCGTCATAGATAAAACCTTCCCGTCCCTCTGCCTTTACGCAGGCCATAAGATACTCAAGTCCTAACGGTTCAAGGCTTGCGACTCTCTTATCATAATGAACACGGACAAACATATATTTCTGCTTCATAGATCAAAACCAGCCTGTTCTCTTTGTATCATAACCTGTTCCGAAAAGTGTCCTTACCATTATCTTCGGATATGTCAGCACATGTATCCAGTAGTAACGGAACATATACTCGAAAGAAGACATATTGGTAGGCTTGATGGTTATATGCGTGCCGTCAAGCCTCCAGGATTTAAAATTAACCACCATATCCTTGTACTCATCATAAGAATCCGTTCCCTTATAGGGTGTAAATATACCGAATACCACCCATAAAAGATTATTGTCCTTTATGAATTTCATAAGATTCTTAAAATCTTTTCTGGTAGCCGTATAGCTTATAACAAACAGTCCGTCACATACTATATTGTTATCCAGAAGATTCTTTATTGCCTTTTCATTTATCTCTTTTGATGTCTGCTTATTATACTCATCTAACAGCTCATCCGTGATAGCCTCAAGTCCCACCAGTATATCCCTGAAGCCCGCCTCATATGCAAGAGGAAGCACGTCAGGATTTTCCGCAATGAAATCAGCCCTGGCATATGCCATGAATTCTTTTTTTATTCCCCTTTTTATCACCTCATTGCAGAACTCGATGACTCTCTCCTTATGGAAGAAGAATGTATCATCCACAAACCATACCTTGTCGTGTTTGATCTCTTCCAGCTCATCCAGGACTTCATTCATGTCACGCTCAGTATATACCCCGCTGTTCATCTTTGTGCAGTAGCAGAAACTGCAGTTAAAGGGGCAGGAAAAAGACGCCTTGCTGAGTGCGTATTTTCCCTTCATAAAAATATAGTTTTTCTTAAGACCTCTGTAAAAAGCCGTTCTGTCCGGCTTATTTATGAATCCGCATACCGGATCCCCCTTTTCCTTTACGATCCACTCACCATTTTTTTTAAAGGCAATCCCAGTCTGTTCATCCATTACATCAATATCAAGTCCTGCGGACCATATTGCCTTTAGCGACCTGAGTCCATTATCGTAATAGACTATATCTATATCATCAGTCAGGAACTCGCGGTAGTTCATCTCCGCTTCCGGGCCTCCCACCATTATGGTTATCCCGGGAAACTTCTGCTTAAGCTGCTTTGCCCTTTGGGTTATATAGTCAACGGTATTTGCATTGGCATTCAGCCCGACAAAATTATATCCGCCTTTCTTTATGATGCGGCACATCCTGCTGAAGCGGAAAGTCCAGGGTCTGTCAAACTCATCATGTATCTCACATGGGATTTCAAGATCTCTTGCCAGTCCTGCAAGATACTCAAGACCTAACGGCTCAAGGTGTGCCACAAGGGATGAATACTTAGGACGTATGAGAAGAACCTTCAATTCTTTTTTTCCAATATCTGACTGTGACATAGCTACTCTCTTTCTATCCGTTTTTCCTCTCCCCCATGATCAACTTCTTCCAGTACTGATTATTCACCATCGCCGCTCCCCAGGTCAGCTTAAGTGTATCATGCAGGCCGTATTTCTTTACCATATACCACCAGCTCACGGGATTGGCTGTGATCAGATAATACAAAACCATTGTGTACCAGTAATACCTGCGTACAGAGATATGGTCCGGTCTCACCACCAGGTGCGCCAGATCCCACTTCTCGTATTCATCCTCGCCTACAATAAACCTGGGCCTGTATTTTTCATAAATATCAGTTCCCCGTAAGGGTGTCAGAGGCTGCAGGTTTACAAATACCAGTCCCAGCTTCTTTATCCATTTATGAAGTGCCGAGAAATCCGCCCAGGTCCAGTCAAGTCCCAAAATAAATGTTCCGTAGCATTCAACATCATATTTCTTAAGGGTCCCGACTGCCTTTTCATTGATCTCCACGTTAGTCCGCTTATTGTAATCATCCAGCTGCCTGCTGTCGCAGGACTCAAGTCCTACAATTACTGCACGCAATCCCACTTCTTTAAAACGCTTGATGACATCCTCATTTGCTGCGATAAAGTCCGCCCTGCCGTATATCAGGTATTTCTTCATAATGCCCCGTTTTTCCAGCATATCGCAGAATTCCAGTATCCGCTTTCTGTCTACAAGGAAATCATCATCCACAATATATATTTCAGTCTCCTTAATGGATTCCAGTTCATCCACTATGCTTTCAAGGCTTCTGGCAAAATACTGGTCGTCCATTATCTGCCTGCAGAAACAGAATTTACAGTTATAAGGGCAGCCGAATGATGTCTTGATAAGACTGCAGTTCCTGTGAAACATGTAATAATATTTAGACCTGTATGCATCCACCTTGCTCCTGTCCGGAAAACGGTAATCAAATACGGTATCCTTTTTGGGCGCAGGCTTTGCACCGGAATATATGCACTCTATATCTTCCGCAGGTTTCTTCCCCTCCAGAGAATTAAGGATATCTATAAAAGTCCTTATGCCATTGGCACGGATGATAAAATCCACATACTCGCTCTCAAAATCACCGGGATTCACCTCTGCATGCACGCCTCCGATAATGGTCTTTATATTCGGATCCACTTCTTTTGCTTTTCTCGCGTAATCCTTCATTATATTCACATGCGAGATATATCCGGTGATCCCCACCACATCCGGGGCATACTTTTTCACAAAATATTTCACATCTTTTTTTTCGATGATCATGTCTATTATTGTGCAGGTGTGGCCCAGCGGTTCTATATTTGCAGAAATATACTCAAGCTCCAGAGGTTCGCAGATCATTACATTCTGTAACCCTATGGTCTCTTTATCCGGTCTTGGTCTGAATAATAGTACGTTCATTAGTCCCTCTGATACTCTAAGCCTGCTGTTTAGGACGGAATACTTTAAATTCCGGAAAATCGTATCTGTACTCAAGCAGTCCTTTCCCAAGTATGGCAAACATATTCAGGAATGGATTGGTATGGTGAGCATAAAAATACCTCTTTGAGAGCTCTGCCCCGAACTTCATTTTTGTAAGTTCTGATGTCTGCCCGAAATCTATGGTCTTCATTTTCTTCTCGATTGCAAAACCGACTATATGCAGCAGCATGAAAAAATACAGATCCGCAGTATTTTCCATACATTCATAATCCATTCCGCAGAACTGGAAAACCAGCTTTTCACCTTCTTCGTGCAGCAGCACAAAGCCGGCAGGCTTGCCATCCTTTACAAATATAAGCCTCGTACCTTCGCTTTCTTCAAAAAATTTCCTGTCCAGACATTCCAGCTTAAATTCCGATTTTCTGTATGTATTTAAATACAGGGGATAAATATCCCACCGTTTTGCTTTTGTACCTTTATCCGTATTTTTATCCGCAGCTTCTCTTCCCGAGAACACATTTACTGTATTCTCAGTGCTACCGGAGACCACTTCCCTGATCACGCTGATGTCACTGCAGCTTTTTTCTGCCAGTCTTATCCTTCTCCTGTACCGGCTGCGGAGTTCACCCACATATTCATCTATTGTGCGGTACTCATTTTTTACAGGAAGCACACAGCTCGGCAGTGTTTCTCCAAAGCCCATGCCTTTTACCTTTACCGGTGCTTCTACATTTAGTATAAGCTTTCCGCCTTTTATCCTTTTGCAGTATGAAAGCAGGAATTCCGGATCATTGGTCACATAGCCGCTGTTACTTAATGAGCATGGAAAACCGATAGTCTTTACATTCATCATCCATTCAGAATTTCCCAATGTCATTATGTTCATCCGGCTTTCGTATATTATAAAAAAAGCAAAGCTCTCTCCCGATTCTATATAATGATATGTCTGCCTGAAGGGATTAGTCTCTTTTAGGAGCTTTAGCATCCCTTCCGTATAAGGATATTTTAACTCCTTAAATACCGGCCTTTTCTTTAAGAAAGCAAACATCTCCTCAGGCTGTTCACAACTGAATACTCTTATCCTGTCTTTTTCGTTTTTAACCGATTTCTTTTTCATATACGGCATACTGCTTATATCGTCCGTCAGTTATCATCTCACAGATACTGGTTGAATCCACATTTTCCTCAAGTATCCAGGAGGACTCCATAAATGAACAGTTGTAATTTGATAAAGTCCGGTATACGCAGTCAACAAGTGCCACCGGAAGTCCGCAACCCCTGTATTCATCAAGCACACCCCACTCCATTACCTTGACGGTCTTTATCTTTTTGCCTTTAAGCTTATTCAGGAAAAAGTGTTTTGTCCCAAATGACTCCCCGGGCTTTGCCAGCTCATTATAATCCGGATACCAGAGTATAAAGCCCACAGGCGTATCACCGTCAAAGGCAAAATAAAGAGAGTCTTCATTTATAAAGAGGAACAGTTCTTTAAGCATTTCCATATCATCTTCATATTCCCTATGATAATAATACCTGTGTCCGGAGAAGCAGGCATTGTTAAGATCGGTATATGCCTTGGAATAATACTCAAACTGTCTTTTGTCAAAGGTCCTGAATTCATATTTTCGTCTGAGCTTCGATATGATCGCGCTGTACCGGTCCAGCTTATGGTCAAGTGTATCAGCATAATAGGAATTCAGATTTATGGTCTGACACCCCAGCGCCACAAAATAATCATTATAATATGGTGCATTTCCCGGTGAAGAAAAAGAATTCACCTTTTCATACCGTGAAGCCAGAAAACCTAGACCATAATTAACATGGCCTGCCAGTCCTATCACTATCCTTTTGCAGCCATATTCCCTTCCAAGCCTGTCAGCATGTCCAAGCAGCAGTTCCACTGCATCCCTGCAGCCTTCAAGAGCTTCAAAAAAGCATACCTGTACATATTCCGGAAGGAGCGGAGCAAATGCAATGACAGCTTCACACATTACATCTCCATTATCATCAAGTACCATGACAGGTGTGATCTTAAGCCCCTTGGTAAAATGCAGCTTCTCCCCAAAGATCTCCTCTATCATGAAATAATTATTATCAATGTACCTTGCTTCGCTTTTATATTTCTTTTTACGAAAAGAAAGAAACTGCTTTTTGTCTTTTTTTCCTTCTACTATCTTAAGTTGCATCTTTAACTACCAGTGTTTCCAGATAATCGCAGAGTTCTCCTACGGTTACGATATGTATATATTTTTCCTCGTCCAACTCCACACCGTATCTTTCTTCAAATATACAGATAAGATTCAGGAAATCAAAAGAGCTTAAACCCAGCTCTTTTCTGAAATTAGTATCTTTACTGATACCCGTTATGTGGTACTCCTCATCAAGTATTTTTTTTATCTCATCAAACATCTGATCAACCCGTTCCCGATTCATAAATATAATTTTCTAATTATCTTCTTTGAACTGTTCTTCTGAAAAGCCTCAGGCATTACCTCATAATCATCTATACGCATATATGATGGCAGGCTCTCGTTCAGCGCCTTCAGATCTTCCTTAAATCTCTGCACATTCTGTTTTCCGTTTTCACCCATATAGACTTTTGCACAAACGATGCTCACGTTATTTACACGCTTTGACACGACCAGACTTTCTTCCACTTCGTCAAAAGAATTTATCTTGGCCTCAAGGTATTCCGGTGCTATATTTTCACCGTTTTCCGTGATGATGAGATTCTTCTTGCGCCCGGTAATAAATATAATCCTGCCAAGAGTATAGCCTATATCTCCGGTCTTAAAGTATCCGTCTTCCATTGCATCACGGGTTGCTTCTTCATCCTTATAATAGCCCAGCATTACATTAGGTCCCCTGACAAGCAGCTCACCATCCTCAGCCACTTTGACATCTATATTCTTCATAATGGTCCCGGCACTTCCGGGCACATTATTTATGGTCCTGCTCACTGCCACAGTCGGTGAACATTCAGTCAGACCGTAACCATTGAGTATCGTAATGCCTATCTCATCGAACTTATCAACATACTCCCTGCGAAGCGGTGCTCCTCCGCTTACCACAAGCCTAAGACCGGGAGTAATGATACTTCCGAAAAATCTGTGCCTTAAATCTATTCCGACTTTTCTCAGTGCATTGCTTAGCCTGATAAGACGCTTAAGCGATCTTTCCTTATTCTGCTTTCTGGCCTCCCTGAGTATATTGTCATATATTCCTTCGATGACCATGGGGACTGCTCCGAAAAAGAAAGGATCAAAAGCCTTAATGTCCCTGAACAGCTTCTTTACATCACGGTTGATGCACAGTGTGGTGCCGTTATACAATGTCGCCAGTATACATGGATTAAAACCGTATGTATGGTGCATGGGAAGAAATGAAAGCGTTGGGGATTTTAACACATTATTCTCAAGCGTCCCCCTGATGTTCGTTATCACATTATACTGTGTCAGCATCACGCCCTTCATCCGCCCGTCAGTACCTGAAGTAGAAGCAAGTACCGCAAACCTGTCTTTATCTGTATCTTTAGTTTCTTCAAAAAAACTTTCAACAGAAATTTCCGTCTTCAGGATATCCCGGAATTCCCTGTCTATGTTATATTTTTTTATTTCCGAAGCCTGTCCGGCCTTCTTTGCAGTCTTATCCGTAACGAATACAGCCGATACATCAAAACGCTCAAACAGCTCATTTATAACAGAAGGCTCTGCCTCCCTGTCCAGAGGAACTATTACAGAATCAAGTACAGCGGCCAGGTATATGATTATATACTCATAACGGTTCTCCGACAGTATGGCTATATGCTTTCCGCCATGTCCCTCCTTTTTAAGGAACTCATAAACCGCTGCCACTCTTTCAACCATTTCGGAATAGGTAACATCAACTATGTTTTCCTTTTCAAAATAGCGCAGAGCGGTTACCCGGGAAGATTCCTCGTACCTTCCCTTCAGCATTGCCGAAAAATCATCATATATGACTGTGTCGAGATATTTCTCCATCTGCATCTACCAGTCAATCTCCACCGGACGAGGTTCGGATATCACTATTTTTCCGCCTGTCAGGTCCTTAAGTTTTTTTACGGCATCCTCAAAAACGGACAATTCAAAGGCACAGGTATATGTGACATCCGCGCCGTATTCCTGGGCGCATATCCTTGCATCAGCAGCTTCAATATAGTTTTTCACAGCACCCACATCGGCATAGGAAAAAACAATATCTGCTTCCATCCCTGCCCGCAGGGGAGCTATCTCGCTGACGGCAATTGCCTCCTTAAGAGCCTGGGTATATGCCCTTACCAGACCGCCGGTTCCAAGCAATGTTCCTCCAAAGTATCTTGTGACCACCACAACAGCATCGTGGATGCCTTCGGAAATCAGAGTCTCCAATAACGGTCTCCCAGCTGTTCCTGACGGCTCCCCGTCATCAGAACATCTGGATATTTCATTATTTTTCCCTATTACAAAGGCGTAGCAGTTATGCTTCGCATCCCAATATTGTTTCTTAACGGAAGCGATAATCTCTGATGCCTCTCCCTCATCCCTTACAGGACATAGTCTTGCTATGAAACGGGATTTCTTTTCTTCATATTCACCGGTGCCTCCGGTACGCACGATCCTGTATTCAGCCATCTGATCTCCGAATGTTAACTAACTGCCTCATCATAGTCGCACCTATGCATAGATGCCAATCACCATTAAATTATACACTTTTCTGCAACTCTCTGTGAAAAAAACAGATCTACCATCAGGTTTCCCTGCAGGCCCGGTCAGTTGATTATCATAGACCGGATTTGGTATAATAATCTGATGTAATTTGGGAGGTTTCTACCTGATATGAATTATACAAGAAGAGGCATCATAAATAAACAGCATGCGCTCAGTTCCAAGGGTGTGAAGTTCAAAAAAATGATCTGGATCACCATACTTAAGGCGCTGCTTATCTGCACCATATCTTTTATCGTTATCGGAAGCTGCATGGGAATCGGCATGTTCAAGGGCATAATCGCAGGTGCCCCCAGTATTGCCACAATTGATGTAACCCCTACCGGCTACGCTACCATGCTCTACGATAGCGAAGGCCACCTTATGACCAAGCTGGTGGCAGAAAATTCCAACAGAACCTATGTAGGATCGGATAAAATCCCCCAACAACTTAAGGATGCTTTTGTAGCAATCGAGGATGAGCGCTATTATGACCACAATGGTATCGACATCAAAGGTATTATGCGTGCGGCTGCCCTCGGTGCCAAGAACAAATTCAATTTCTCCCAGGGTGCAAGTACCATCACCCAGCAGCTCATTAAAAACAGCGTATTTGACAAGTGGGCTACCGGCGAAACCAAGATGGAGCGTGTAAAACGAAAAATACAGGAGCAGTACCTTGCTACTGAGCTTGAGAAAAACATGAGCAAGGATGACATCCTTGTCACCTACATGAATACGATAAATTTAGGTCAGAATACACTTGGTGTACAAGCCGCATCATTACGCTATTTTGGGAAACCCGTATATGAACTAAACCTGTCGGAATGTGCATGCATAGCCGGTATCACCAAAAACCCTTCCGCATACAATCCCATAAGCCATCCGGAAAAAAATAATGAGCGCCGTGTAACCGTACTTAAGAAAATGCTCGAACTTGGATACATCGACCGGGAAACCTATGATGAAGCGGCAGCGGATGATGTGTATTCCCGCATAACCGAGATCAACACGCAGTCAAACGAAGAAACTATATATACATATTTCGAAGACGAAGTGATAGAGCAGGTAGTTGAAGACCTTACTGAAATGTTCATCAACAGTGGCTACACCGAATCCCAGGCATCTTCCAAGGCTTATACAATGCTCTATAGCGGCGGTCTGAGCATATATACCACGCTTGACCCCACTATCCAGTCAATGTGTGATGAGATATATGCGGATGAATCCAACTATCCCGAGGAAACCAAGTGGTACTTGAATTACAAGCTTACGATACAGCATTCAGATGGTGAGACTCAGAGTTTTTCCAATGAAATGTTCAAAGCATATTACAAGGAGCAGAATTCCAATTACAATCAGCTCTATGCCTCACAGGATGATGCCTATGCAGCAATTCAGGAATATTCAGAGTCCGTGATGGTTCCCGGTGATGAAATAATTGCTGAGAGCATCAGCCTGACACCTCAGCCTCAGGTATCCCTTACCATAGAGGATCAGTATTCCGGACATGTACTGGCGATGATAGGCGGACGAGGTACAAAGGAATCCAGCCGTTCACTTAACCGCGCATCCAATACTACAAGACAGCCCGGATCAACTTTCAAAGTGGTAGCAGCATATGCACCCGCATTCGATACTGGAGCAGCAACCCTTGCATCAGTTTATATTGATGCACCTTTTAACTATACAAACGGTCGTCCGGTAAACAACTGGTACGGAGCTAATTACAGAGGAGCAGTTACCTCACGCTATGCCATAGAGCAATCCATGAATATCATAGCCGTAAAGGTACTGACACAGATCACTCCTCAGGTGGGATTTGACTACCTGAAGGATTTCGGTTTCACCACGCTGGTCGAGAGACGCGTGGAGGCCGACGGCCGTGTTACCAGCGATATCCAGCAGCCACTTGCACTTGGAGGTATCACCGACGGTGTCACTAATATGGAACTTAATGCAGCCTATGCCACCATCGCTAACGGCGGCATGTATATGGAGCCCATACTCTATACCAAGATCTATGATCACGATGGAAATATACTGATAGATAAAACCGCCATTCAGGACCAGCACCGTGTACTCAAGGAAACTACAGCATTCCTGCTTACTGATGCCATGGAGGGTGTTGTAACTTCCGGTACCGGCGGTGCTGTAAATTTCGGTGGTATGGCAATAGCCGGAAAAACCGGAACCACAACCAGCAATAAGGATGTGTGGTTCGCAGGATATACTCCCTACTATACTGCTACCACCTGGACAGGATTTGATAACAACGAAAAGCTTTCCGGTCAGGAGACTTCCCTTTCCAAGAAGATGTGGAAGATCGTTATGAGCAGACTGCACGAAAACCTGGAATATAAATCCTTTGATATTCCTGCGGGAATAACCCAGGTTACCGTATGCTCAAGGTCCGGATATCTACCTGTTGCAGGACTTTGTGACGGCTGTCTGCGAACCGAATACTTTGCAGAGGGCACAGTTCCTTCCCAGACCTGTGATGTCCACTACAACGGCAATATATGCCTTGCTACCGGTCTACCCGCCTGTGACACCTGTCCTTTCAAAGTACCGGGCATACAGGAGCTTACACATGCCGAGCCCGCATCCATAGGATCCTCTAATGGTGGAACAGCAAGATGCCCTCATGATGCGGCATTCTTTGCCGATCCCGCACATGTAGCGATACTACAACAGCAGCAGGCTGCACTGGCAGCACAGGGATACAATTTCTCCATAGAGGGATACTGATATATGCCCCGCTAAATATCAAAAAAACGCCGGTGAAGGCTAAAAAGCCTCACCGGCATTTTAATATTTTTTACTAAAACTTCCCACTTGTTGTATACCACTAACTTCCTCACACCGGTGTGCGAAGCTTTATTTCTTTATTAATCTTCTTCGCTTTCAGCCATATCGGAAAAAGTATCGGACGGTGCATCAGGATTAGCCATAAAATATTCAGCCACTGCATCATCCAGAGGCATCTCAGTGAATTCCGTACGCCCCGAAGCACTTCTTACTATCAAGCCGTAAATTAGGAAATCATCACTTATATATCCACCTCTCGATCCGTACATAATGAAACTCCACCCATCATCACGAAGCTTTGTAACCTGTACATACTGTCCCGGGGAGGCACTGAGCACTATATCCCCTTCCTTTGACGGAAGGGTACGTATATTCACTCCCGTATTGGCTGAGATTACCGCTCCCAGCATCACCTCAGTCTGTGCCTCTTCCATGGCCACCTGTTCATCTATGACTTCCTGTTCCGAGGCAAAAACAACGCCATTGGAAGACATAGGAAGAGGCATGGGTTCCTTGCTGTTTGCAAGTGTCGCTGAGCCTTTCTGTATAATAAGTGCCACCAGCACGACTATCATGACACTGAGCACCACGATAGCAAGCGTGAGAAATCGATTAAATCTTTTATCGTTCATACCGATCCTATCCTGTCTTTTCGAAGAGTCTCACAGGCTAAACATTCTCCCTGTCTGCATCCCTACCCATGATCAGCACCCTGCCTTTTCCCATCTCTTCATAGTAGTGGAATGCATACATGAAAAGCCTGTACTCACCGGTTCCCCTGCTGTCCCGAAGGAATACATGGGACACAGTCTTTCCTTTATTAAAATTATCCCTTATAGTCTCAGCCGAGAGTGCCATACGGAACACATTCATATCGTCCGGATGTATCGTAAGGTCGGTGGGCACATCCCCCTCAACATTTTCCCATTTTGCTTCTCTTATTATCCGCTGTCCATCGAAAGCCAGCATATAGAAGACACCGGTATCTGCATCGTACTCATACATGACGTCATAGTCTGCCAAAAGCGTTGCATTGTATATAAGCGACAGTTCATGCTGCTCCATCATATCATCGTAGTTTTCAAAAGCAACGACAGCCTCTGTCAGCGCACCGGCTGCAGACCTGATAGGAAAGATATTAAGCCTTATCCATTTGTCCTGAACGGTACGGTAGACGTATTCACGCTTGGCATACTCCTCTATGCGGCCCCTGAAATCATCCTCACTCGAAAACTTGAAGAAATCCCTGTACTGTTCAATAACATATGCCTTTGCATAATGCTCCAAAGCATCCACAAATTTATCAAACTGCTTTTCAATATACCGGTATTCCTGCGGCACTCTTATGGAATGGAATGATCCGTCTGTGACGCTCACAAAATATACACATATATATCTTGACGAAAGAATATCAATTACTATATTCTTTTCATTCCGTTCAGCTTCAACCCTCTTGTGCTCAGTGATATCCATAAAAGTAAGGACGCACTTATTCTCCATCCCCGGCATATATGGCGGTTTGAACGCATTGGCACCCATCCACCCGTCATCCGTATTTATGGTACTGTTATATTCTCTTCCCACATTTTCTGCGCCATCCCTGAAAGCAGAGCGCAATCCCTCAAGGGAAAAATATCCCATATAGTCGTTCTTCTGCCCCTCATCGGGAATCAGTTCGCTTACGAGCTGACGCAGCACTTCATAATCGCCATCAAGTGGAATGCCAAAAAGGAATTCATCCTGTTTTACGGTAGTATAACGTCCGGTCTTCATATCCAGCAGATATACCGACCTGTACGCATTGCTTAAGGATTTCATTATGATCTCATTTTCACGTTCCTTTTCGTTGGCCGTCCCTTCACCGTCAATGCTTCGTTCCGCGCAGACTACCTTGCCCTCCATCTCGTCAAGGCGGAGGAAACGCATTTCCACCCAGATATAATCCTCCCCGGTTTTTTTTCTGTATCTGAACGCATAATCGCTTCCCGAGGATATTTCACGGTTTATCCTGGCCGCATCAAAATACTCTTCCACCTGCCCCCGGTCATCGGGATGAACATAATTTGACATTATCTCGCTGCACCACTCATCAAAGCGTACAGGATGATAATATACCGCATGGTATGGACTTTCACCATTATCCAGGGGTTTTAATAAAGTGGTAACCTCGCCTTTCATCATATCCAGCAGGAAAATGCTCCTGTAAGACCTGCCCAGTATACCAAATATCTTCTCCCTTTCTTCTTCCTCCCTGTCATCAACATGAGATGTCAGGAGAAATGCATAAGCAAGCATCCCCTGGCTCCATACCACCTTACATACCGTCACATTTTTCCGGCCGCCAAAGTTTGATTTTTCCACAAGGTAGCGATATACACCGCCCTGGTCCACATGGCTGATAGCTTTACGCATATCCTCCTGATCCCATACTCTTGATGCATCCACTCCGGCATGCGCATTCGTACATACCGTCACCAGATGGTTGCAGTACAGAATTTTCTGATCCCTGGCACCCACAACAAACATTGCCACATCATCAGCATTATCCAGAATATTCATAATGCTCCAGAGTTCCTTCATTGTAACCCTCCAAACCGGACTAAAGAGTCCCCATAAAAAAGTACATCTATTACGCTGACAGAACTTTAAGCAGGTATTTCCACACCCGCTCTGTGCTCTTTATCGATAATTTTTCCTTTGTTGTATGTATATCAAGAATATCAGGACCGATAGACACAGCATCAAAACCGTCTATCTTCTGAGCAAGGATGCCGCATTCAAGACCCGCATGTATCACTTCTATCTTAGGTTCAGCAGAATACATTTCCCTGTATACCCTGCACATTTCATCCCGAAGAGGGGATGACTCGCGGTACTCCCATTCAGGATACTCTGATGAGTTTTCACAGACAGCACCGAAAGCATCAGCAACCGTCGTCACACTCTTTTTAAGAGCCCTCAGGCTGCTGCCCATCTGGCTTCTAAGCTCATGATAAGTATATACCATATTGCCTTTCCTCTCTATTATTCCCACATTAAGAGAAGTAAGAGGAAGCCCCTCAGTCCATCCGCACATTGCCTGCACTCCATCCGGCATAGCCATAATAAACGAAGCCAGCTTCTTTAATGAGCTTCCGGAAAAAACCGCTCTTTCTCCCAGGTTGCTTTCTTCAACAATAATCTTTATATCATCATCTTTTTGTCTGTATTCATTTTTAATTTCATGCTCTACTTCTGCTATAACACTCTTCAGAACAGAAATATCACCACCATTCACAAGTATCTCAAACTCAGCCTTATCAGCAATGGCATTGCTTTTTGTGCCACCTTTTATATCTACAAAACGGACATCAAACCTGCCACATATATCATAACTGAGACGTCCGCATATCTTAATAGCATTCGCCCTGTTTTTTATTATCATCTCTCCGGAGTGTCCGCCCAAAAGCCCGGATACAGACACCTTGATGCAGGATTCATTCTCCACTGCCGCAAGCTCAGAAAGCTCAAGCTCCATGCCAGCCCTCATTTTGATGCCTCCAGCACAACCGGCAATAAAAATGCCCTCTTCTTCCGAATCAAGATTGATAAGCCGTTTTCCCCTAAGTAAACCCGGATCAAGCGCTATGGCGCCATCCATTCCCACTTCTTCGTTAGTAGTAAAAACCGCCTCTATCGCAGGAGCCTGTATACTGTCATCATCCAGAATTGCCAGCATATATGCAACCGCTATGCCATCATCACCGCCAAGACTTGATCCCCTTGCATAGATATACTCATCATCATGGCACACATCCACAGGCGTAACATCCATATCAATCTCAGGATCATCATTTACAGCCACCATGTCCATATGCCCCTGCAGTATGGTAACCGGCCGGTCTTCATAGCCCTTTGAAGCATCACGGTATATTATCACATTATTTTCTTTATCCCTCACATACCGCAGCTTCCTTTTTATGGCAAAATCCTCCAGATAACCGCTTATCTCATCTACATGATATGAACCATGGGGAATGCTGCATATTTCCTCAAAGAAATGAAAAACTTTTGACGGCTCAAGACCTTCTAATCTGCCAGACATGATCAATCCTCTGCTTTCCTTATGCGGCAAAATAGGTTGCCGCTTCTCATACTTATGTAAATATTATACCCCATTTATGCCGTTCTCACCACAAGAATCGACAGCCTAAACAATGCCGCATACTAAAAATCGGACAGGAGAAAATCCCCTGCCCGACTGCCATATTGTATACTCCTTTATACTTTGAAGAACTCTATTGCTGCGCACATATCATCATTAACGGTACGCATCTCACCGGTGGATTTCCGTGTATCCACACACGCTTCCGTAACCTGCTGGCAGGAAGCTGCAACCTGCTCTGCAGATGCACCAAGCTCCTCTGAGATAGCCCCCAGCTCTGTAGTAGCGCTGGTAAGCTCTGCCTTTATCTGATCGAGCTGAATCGCAAGTGAGCGGATCCTGTCGATCTCAGCAATTGATGCCTCAACCGAATCCGACAGCACATTGAACTTCTCCTGAGCCTGCTCTATATCAGCCTGTTCCTTGGTGATAACATCAAATACCCTGTTGCTTATTTCAACAGTCTCAGCCGATAATGCAATAACATTTTCTATGATCTGCTTGATCTCTCCTGCTGATTGTCCGGAAGAATCCGCAAGGGATCTGATCTCATCAGCTACAACAGCGAAACCTCTGCCCGCCTCACCGGCACGCGCTGCTTCTATGGAAGCATTCAGTGAAAGGAGGTTCGTCTGTTCAGCTATAGACTCTATAGCCTGTATTGCGGAGCCGATATCGCCTATTGCCGAATTGGTCTCTGCGATCTTGCCAGCTATGCTCTTCATGGCATCCACAGAATCGTCCGCTACCTTATGGACATATTCCATACATTCGGAAGCTTCACTGTTTGCACTCTTTATCGTCTGGGACGCATGATAGAGATTCTGTACATTTTCATTAAGTATCTCTACATCATTCCCAAGATCGACAGCCTTTTCAGCCATAGTCTGGGCATTTTCAGCCACGCTCTGGGAAGTGGTAGCCACTTCATTTATAGCCGTATTGATCTGGGTTATGGAATCAACATTCTGCCCCGTCATGTTGTCAACGCTGATAATGGAATCATTAAGCCTGAACGCAGAATCCTTAACCGAACTCATTGAAGAAGCCAGAGCCTGCTTCAGATCATTAAAAGCATTGATTATGCTTACCGTCTCCTTGATATTGGATTTTGCATCACATTCAACCGTCACATCACCGGTACTGAGTGTTTCCACTGCCTTTGCAATCTTTATGAGAGGTGTTGCAATGACATTCTCTATGATCATTGCGATTGCCATAAATATTACGATACACAGTATGCATATGATAACCGACCATCTCTTTGTGGCCGAGATTCCGGACATTATGTCCTTCCTATCTGCAGTAAGTACACCGATATATGCTTCGTCCTTGCCCACGTAATATGCGGCATATTTCTTGGCACCCTTGTACTTATAAGTGATACATGCCGGCTCGGGATGTTCACCGGCTTCAAGCTTTGCAACCAGCCCCTTAACAGCTTCATTCTCAACCGGATTACCTATTTTGAACTCATCAGGGTGATAAAGCATTGTTCCTACGGTATCCACATAGTAAATATACGCCGTGCTGTGTCCCAGGGATGATACATCCGAAATCTTAGAGGCAATGTCCTTAACGAAGATTCCGCCACCGACATAACCTATGGGCTGACCGTTATCCATAACTGGGTAATAAAGCGACATTACCAACTCCCCCGACGAGGGAGATGTCATTATACCCGTATTATATGTGCCGTCAGCAGAAAGGATCTGCTCACGCAGTGTTGTAAGGGAATCGCCTTCCCTGAGTACCTTGCCTATGATCGCAGGCGCTGCGGAATGCGTCATAACCTGCGTATCCCAGTCCGCTATATAAAGACCTTCCCAGCCTTCAAGCGATGAAGCGAAATCAACAGTGTACTGCTGAGCTTCTTCGGCCAGTTTCTTATCATTGGGATTCTTCAGATATTCCTTAACTATGGGTGCCGCAGCATATGACTGCAGTATTTTTTCATTGGTGATAACCGCCGTGTCAAATGCAGCGCCGGTCTGCTCGATAACCTGCAGAAGCGACTTATTTGTAAGATCGTTCATTTCCTTTGTGCTCTTGCTAATAAGCACAACGCTTAAGATGACTGAAGCGCACAAAAGAGGAATCAATGCATACAAAATCAGCGTAACCCGCATGTCAATCTTGCCTTTTTTTCTTGAAGTACTCTTTTCGTTCATAAACTCCCACTCCTTTGGCTATATATTTTCCGCTCCCCCCTTGTTTGCGGATAGGACAATTTTACCACAATTTGGTCGTAATTTGAACAAATAATTATTAGATTTGTACAAAGCAAAAAAGACCGTCCCGGTTATCCGGAACGGTCCCTGAATAATTCCTGACCTAATGATCTTATTATGCGATCTTACCCTTAGCAAGCTCTGCAAGTGATGCAAAACCCTCTGCATCATTAACAGCCATCTCAGCCAGCATCTTGCGATTGATATCTACGCCTGCAAGCTTAAGACCGTACATAAATTTGCTGTAGGAAAGTCCATTCAGTCTTGCTGCAGCATTGATACGTGCGATCCACAGCTGTCTGAACTGACGCTTTCTCTGCTTTCTTCCTTCGTAAGAAGATGCAAGAGCTCTCATTACAGACTGCTTTGCAATACGATACTGCTTTGATCTTGCTCCATAATAGCCCTTTGCTAATTTCAGTACTCTGTTATGTCTCTTCTTGGCATTAACGCCACCTTTAATCCTTGCCATTTCTATGCCTCCATATCTTTCTTTTTCTGTAACCGTTCAGAACCTTCCGTTCCATCCGGTCACCTTTTCCTTACTTTATCTTCGAAAACATTTCCCGTCGGTTAGATATACGGCAGGATCTTCTTCATATTCTTCTCGTTTGTAATATCAGTAACTGTTGACTGACGAAGCGTACGCTTCCTCTTTGTAGACTTCTTGGTCAGAATATGACTCTTGTATGCCTTGCTGCGGATAAGCTTACCCGTACCGGACACTTTGAATCTCTTTGCTGCTGCTTTGCTGGTTTTCATTTTAGGCATTTCTTTTTCCTCCTGAATTCTCCTGTTCTCAGCGCTTAGCCAAAAACATTGTCATAGTACGCCCTTCCTGCTTAGGCGCCTTCTCAACTGTAGCGATATCCTTAAGCATTTCTGCGACATCGTCCAGAATATGTTTGGATGCTGACATATGAGCCATTTCACGACCTCGGAACCTCAAAGTGAATTTTACCCTGTCTCCCTTGGCAATGAACTTCCTTGCTGCATTTACCTTGGTATTAAGATCATTGGTATCGATATTCGGCGAAAGCCTTATCTCCTTGATCTCAACAACATGCTGCTTACGCTTTGCTTCCTTTTCCTTGCGCATCTGTTCATAACGGTACTTGCCATAATCGGCCAGTCTGCACACAGGCGGCTTTGCAGTAGGTGCAACCATTATAAGGTCCACATCCGCCTCCTGGGCCATACTCATGGCTTCCTGGATGGAAACCACACCGATCTGCTCACCGTGCTCACCTATGACACGCACTTCACTTTCACGGATCTGTCCGTTGATCAATAAATCGCTAATTGTCTTGCCCTCCACACATGCTCTTGCATAATAAAAAGCGGATACGTTACACAGCGCATCCACTCACGAAGTTTTCATTATATCATCCAGCACTATCACTCATTGCATCATGCCGTATAATGTATAAAACTTGACACCTGAAACCCAATCGTCGCAGGGTGAGAGCAAATGCTCTGCTTGTTGCCGTACTTGCGTACTGAGTAAAGATACCACAGACTATACTCTCAAGTCAAGTGGCAATTTAGGAACTTATTCTTAAATACTTACTGCAGGATATATTCCTGCATCTTTTCGGTATCCCGGTCGTTATGTCTACATGCCAGAAAATACGCATTCTGCCCCAATTTGGTGACGCCATCCTTACGGGCTCCATTATCTACAGCAAAGACTAGCATCTCATATCCACTGTCATCATCAAGATTATCCACTATTGTTTCCACTATGCCATAGCCGGTGTAGTCATGAGCGCTTATATCAGCTCCCTCATCCACAAGAAACTTTACCATTTCAAAATTCCCATTAGCCGCAGCCTCTAAAAGCGGTGTCCTGCCACATCCGTCCGAGTAATAGTAATAATCTGTTTCCACTACATATTTATGTCCTTCGTAATTTTCTTCATGCTGATAATATACAGACTCAAGATCTGAACCGTAAGATATAAGCAGCTTCATCATCCGTTCTTCATCAGCGGTAAATACATCATCTGCAGGATCTCCGAAATCATCAATAAATCCGCCGGCACCGCTCATTGTCATTAATAGCGTTTTTTCACCGGGCGCAGCCGGGTCATTTGATTCAAGGGTGCAATCGGGGCTGACGCCGCTTTT